>NZ_CAKJTM010000044.1:19869-44119 GCF_917627345.1 Protofrankia sp. CiP3
TGCGCGAGGAAAGGCTGCCCGGTGACGAGTTCGGACTGCTGCCCGTCAACGCCGACAGGAATGTCGCCGACGAGGGTGACCCGGTACAGCACCCGGTCGAAGTCGAGATGACCGAGATCGGACGGCCCGAGATGCGCGGTGGCCCGGTTGTCCCAGAACGCGACGTCTCCCGGCTGCCACCGGAACCTCACCGTGTACTCCGGTCGGGACACCTCCTCGTAGAACAGTTCGAGCAGCCGGCGGCTCTGGCGGGACGAAAATCCGATGATCTCGCTCTCGCCCGCGGTGAAGCTTGGGCTGACGAACAGCGCCCGCTCCCCACTCTCGGGATGGACGCGTACCACCGGGTGGATCGCCAGCAGCGGTTCGGCCGCGACCTTCCTCGCATAGGCCGAGTCGGCGGCGAACAGACGGCGGTTCCCGCCGAAGCTGTGCTTGGCGCGCAGCTGGCCGGCCAGGCTCCGCAGCGGAGCCGGCAGGCCCTCATAGGCCGCGACGAGGTTGGTCCAAGCGGTGTCACCGCCGTACGGCGGGACGATGTCAGCACGCAGGATGGACCCGGCCGGCGGATTCACCAACGCCGTGACGTCGGTGTGCCAGCCGTTGTCGTACGTCACCTTCCTCGTGCCGAACTTCGCCTCGTAACGTCGGCTGTCGATGGGCAGGATCTGCGGAAAGCCGGCCGGCGGCTCGTCCTCATAGGGATGGGCGGGTGTGAGCTCACCGAACTTCGCCGCGAAGGCGATCTGCTCGGCGTGGCCGATCGACTGGCCGCGGAAGAAGACGACCTTCCAGCGCAGGAGGGCAGAGCGGATCTCAGCGACGGTCTGGTCGTCGAGGTCCCGGCTCAGGTCGACGCCGTGGATCTCAGCCCCGGTGTGGCCGGAGAGAGGTCGGACGTCGACCCCCAGTTCGTGCACGACAGATGTCATCGTCAGGTACTCCAGGGTTGAGGTGGACCGGTGACACCGCACCGAACAGGTCGAGCGGCGCCCGGAGGGAAGAAAAAGCGGCGTCCGGACGCGACGGCACCCGGGCGGAGCCGTCTGCCGCTTCTGCCCGCGGCCCGGCGCATCACCCGGGAGCCGGTGATGCGCACAGCCGCGGGGACGGGATCGGCCTACTGTTGTCCGGCTAGCGACCGGGGACTTCGGCTTCCGGCGATGCGCCGGAACCACGGTCGCATCGCCTTTGGCCCGCTAGCAACACCGCGTGGTGACGGGACAAGGCGGTAGGCAGGTTGTCTGACAACGGCATCCGGCCTCGGCCGCGGTCTCCGGCCGCCAACACCTCACCGCCGCCCATACGGGGAGTGAACGCCCGGACGGCAAGCACTCCATTACGGCCATGGGGCCATGGTCAGCGCCCCTGTGGAGCGAGTCAACGTTTAGCGGAGCGGTGAAAATAATTGGTGCCCGGTGCCCTCGGACGGACGACCCACGGTGTCGATCAGGGATGCACCCGCAGTCCGCCGAGGCGTCGCCAGTGATATCGATCGCCCAGCCGCTTGACAAGCCTTCTTCCCGACCGACATAGTCGTCAATATGCAGGTCAGGCGATTCTCGATCCGGCGGACGGTGGACCACGTCCGCGTCGCCAGCGATCTGTGTCGGTCCTGACCCAGTCCTGCCGTCCCCGGGCATTCATGGTGGACATACCTGTAACCGGCTGACCTGTGTTCAGCGTGCCCGTCAATGTTGACGCCACTCCAGGTCCCACAGCCACCGGCACCTGCATACAGCAAGGCGGCTGTTTCGTACGGTCGTCGTCGCCAACCCGGCGGTAACTGACTCACAACGGTAACTGACTCACAGCCGAGCTGACTCACCGCCGCACGCCGTGCTGTCAGCGACCCGGAAACCAGCCCGGCCCGCACCGTCCGCCGCATTCCCCGCCGCGGGCTGACCGTGCCGTCTGAGCTGACTGAACCGCACCGACAATTCGCCCATTCTCTGCTGAAGGACGCATCATGTTCTGCACCATCCGCTGGAAATCCAAAGCCGTCGGCGTCGCCTCGCTCCTGGCCGTGACGGCCCTGGCGGCAGCGGCCTGCGGCGGTGGCAACAGCGGTGCGAGCGCGGGCAGTGAGCAGACCGAACTGCGCTACCAGGGCTCGGTCGGCCAGGTCACCCCCGCCGAACTCGCCGCGGACCTCGGCTACCTCGGCCCGATCACACTCAAGTGGATCGGCAACACCATCAGCGGACCGCAGGACATCCAGGCCGCCGCCACGGGTGACACCGACTTCGGCGGCGCGTTCAACGGTGCCGTCATCAAGCTGGTAGCCGCCGGTGCCCCGATCAAAGCAGTAATCAGCTACTACGGGGTCGACAAGGACTCCTACATCGGCTACTACGTGCGTGATGGAAGCCCGATCACCTCCGCAAAGGACCTGATCGGCAAGAAGATCGGCATGAACACGCTCGGCGCGCATCTTGAGGCCGTCCTGGACACCTACCTAAAGCAACAGGGCCTCAGCGCCGACGAGGTCAAACAGGTCGTTCCCACCGTGGTTCCGCCGGTTAACACCGAGCAGTCCCTGCGCGCCGGGCAGATAGACGTCGCCGCACTCGGCGGAATTCTGCGGGACAAGGCGCTGGAGCGAGGAGGGATCCACCCGCTGTTCAGCGACTTCGCACTCTACGGGACGTTCTCCGCGGGCACCGTGGTACTGCGGAAGGATTTCATCGCGAAGAACCCCAGGACCACGAAGCAGTTCGTTGACGGTGTCGCCAGAGCACTGGAATGGGCGAAGACGACGCCCCGCGCGGAGGTGGTCGCTCGCTTCGAGCAGATCATCGATAAACGGGGCCGCCAGGAGGACAAAACCGCGATCAAGTTCTGGAAGAGCTACGGGGTGGCCGGGCAGGGCGGACTCATCCAAGACGCGGACTTCACCCGCTGGATCGACTTTCTGCGGGGGCGCGGCGAGCTGAAGAAGGACGTCGCGCTCACCGACCTCTACACCAACGAGTTCAATCCGTTCCGACCTGCCACCGGCTCCTGAGAACGTGTTTGAGATGTCCGCTCCGGCTCGCTGATCGAACATTCCTTCGCAAACACGTTCCAACCCCGGCGGGTGGCAGGTGGTTTCCGGTACACCGGGCCGGGAACCACCTGCCACCGCGGTGAGGATGAATGCACATGACTACGATCGAATTCCAGCACGTCACGAAGAAGTTTACTGTCCGGGCCGACGCGGGATCGCATGGCACGACCACCGACTTCACCGCGCTCTCCGACGTGGACCTGGACATCCGCAGTGGAGAATTCCTCGTTCTGGTCGGGCCGAGCGGCTGCGGTAAGTCCACCCTGCTCGACCTGCTCGGCGGACTGAGCAGACCCAGCGGTGGACGCATCCTGGTCGATGGGGCTCCGGTCTCGGGCCCGGGTCTCGACCGCGGGATCGTCTTCCAGCAGTATGCACTGTTCCCCTGGCGGACCGCGCTCGGGAACATCGAGTTCGGCCTTGAGGCCAAGCGTGTACCGAGGTCTGAACGTTCCGTCCGGGCGAAGTCGTATCTGGACCTGGTCGGTCTCACCGGATTCGAACGCCGCTATCCCCATGAGCTGTCCGGCGGCATGAAGCAGCGGGTGGCGATCGCACGTAGCCTCGCCTACGATCCGGCGGTTCTGCTCATGGACGAGCCGTTCGCCGCGCTCGATGCGCAGACCCGCGAAACGCTGCAGGACGAACTGCTGCGGATCTGGGCGCAGACACGCAAGACGATCCTTTTCATTACGCACTCGATCGACGAGGCCGTGTATCTCGGTCAGCGGGTCGCCGTGATGACGTCGCGACCCGGCCGGATCAAACAGATCGTTGACGTCCCTTCCATCAGCGATGACAGCGGCGACCCCCGCTCCGACCCGGAGTTCGTGCGCTACCGGCACCTGCTCTGGGAGCTGCTCCACGACGAGGTCGCCAAGGCACAGCAGGCCGAACGCCGGGTCGACGGCGATCACGAAGCGGCTGGGACGAACGAGCATGACCGGAAAGGGGTGACCGGTGTCGGCAGCCATCGATGAGACCATCGGTTCGACCGTGACCGTGACCGAGCTCTCGACCGTGACCGCGATCGACGGTTCGATCGGCCCCGATGAGCCCTCCGGGCGGCGCGGGCGGCGCGGGCGGCGATGGTGGGTCGCGCCGCTGCGGGTCGCGTCCGCCGTCCTGCGCCGCACTGCGGCAATCGTCGCCCTGCTGGCCGCGTGGGAGCTGCTACCCCGCTGGGGTGTTGTCGACCGGGTGTTCCTACCGCCATTCTCGGAAGTGATCAAAGAATGGTGGGCGCTGTTCAACAGCGGTGACCTCTGGGCGCACACCCAGGCCAGCCTGCAACGCACCGGGGCTGGTTTCGCACTCGCCGTCGCGATCGCGCTGCCGCTGGGCCTGCTGATCGGTTGGTTCCGGACGGTGGCGGAGATCCTGAGCCCATTGCTGGAGCTGTTCCGCAACACCGCGGCACTCGCCCTCCTACCGGTGTTCGTGCTGATTCTCGGCCTGGGCGAGGCGTCAAAGATCGGAATTGTCACCTACGCCTGCGTCTGGCCGATCCTGTTGAACACCATCAGCGGTGTCCAAAATGTCGACCCGCTATTGATCAAATCTGCGCGGTCGATGGGCCTGTCGTCACCGCGGCTGTTCCAGAAGGTCATCCTTCCCGCCGCCGTGCCGACGGTCTTCACCGGCATCCGCCTCGCCGGGTCCTTCGCGATCGTGGTGCTGATAGCCGCTGAGCTGGTCGGCGCCAAGGCCGGTCTCGGCTATCTGATCAATTATGCGCAGTCCAACTTCGCCATCGAGGAGATGTACGCCGGGATCATCACGATCTCCGTGATCGGGCTCGGCATCAACCATCTGCTCCTGGCCGTTGAACGGCGGTTCTCACGCTGGCGAGTCACGCCCGATGCCTGACACCACGACCACCACGACCGGATGCCAGGCCACCACACTGCCGATGATCGGGACCGAATGAATGACCAACCCCGCCACATCCACCTCAACGCTTTCCTCATGCACGTCGGGCACCACGAGGCCGCCTGGCGGCACCCGACCAGCGAGCCCGAACGGGACGAATCAGTCGACCATTACATCCAGCTGGCCCAGCTCGCCGAGCGCGGTAAATTCGATTCGATCTTTCTGGCCGATGGACTCGCCCTGTCGAACAACGTCCGGTACAACTTTGCCGGCCGTTTCGAGCCACTGACCCTGTTGTCCGCGATTGCCGTGGCGACCAGCCGAATCGGGCTGATCGCCACGGTTTCCACTACGTACAACGAACCATTTCATGTGGCCCGCAAGTTCGCCTCGCTGGACAACATCAGCGGCGGCCGCGCAGGCTGGAACATCGTCACCTCCGCGCAGGAGAAGGAAGCACGCAACTTCAACGCGCAGGCGCATCTGGAACACCATCGCCGCTACGAACGTGCAGCTGAGTTCGTGGACGTCGCGCTCGCATTGTGGGACAGCTGGCAGGACGACGCGCTCCGCTACGACAAGCAATCCGGAATGTATGCCGACACCGACCGAATCCATGCGGTCGACCACATCGGACGATATTTCTCGGTCGCCGGACCGCTGAACGCGCCTCGCAGCCCCCAGGGCCACCCACTGCTCGTACAGGCTGGTTCGTCCGAGGATGGCAGGGAGTTCGCCGCACGATACGCCGAGGCGGTCTTCACCGCACAGCAGACCCTCGCAGAAGGCCAGGCGTTCTACGCTGATCTGAAACGGCGCGCCGCCCGTCACGGCCGCTCACCGGAACGGCTCAAAATTCTGCCCGGAATCGCGCCCGTTCTCGGTTCGACCGAGAAGGAGGCAAAACAGCGGGAAGCCGAACTGGACAGCCTGATCATACCTGAATACGGGCTCGGCCAGCTGTCGACAATGGTCGGCATAGACCTGTCCGACCATCCGCTCGACGGCCCGCTACCCGCGGACCTACCGAACGTCGACGACATCAACGGCAACAAGAGCCGTTTCACTCTTGTCGTGGAACTGGCCCGCCGGGAGGACCTCACCATCCGTCAGTTGCTGACCCGGCTCGCCGCCGGCCGCGGTCACCGGGTCTTCGCCGGTAGCGCGGAACAGGTCGCAGACCAGCTGGAACAGTGGTTCACCGGCGGCGCCGCCGACGGCTTCAACGTGATGCCACCCTACCTGCCCGGTGCCCTGGAGGACTTCGTGGACCAGGTGGTGCCGATCCTGCAAAAGCGCGGACTGTTCCGCACCCAATACGTCGGGACCACCTTGCGCGACCACTACGGACTGGACCGGCCGGCCGGCCGGGTAGACCCGGTGCTGACCAACACCGCGGCCAGCTGACGGCGGCCATCCCCATCCTTGAGCATTTCACCTTTGACGAGGAAAAGCCCGTGGTCCGCGAACACGACTCCGTCCCACCGCCCGTCCCACGCGCCGCGTCCACGGCCCACCGGCGCGACCCGTACGCGGGTTTCGAAGGCCGGGTCGGCCGCACCTTCGCCGCATCGGAGCCTGCCTGGCCAGCCCGTCACCTCGCGGACAGGAACGCACCCAACATCATCCTGGTGCTCGTCGACGACATGGGTTACAGCGATATCGGCCCGTTCGGCTCGGAGATCGCCACGCCGACGCTTGACCTGCTCGCTGAACGCGGCCTCCGCCTGACGAACTACCACACCATGCCGCTGTGCTCACCCGCCCGCGCATCGCTGCTGACCGGCCTCAACGCGCACCGGGTGGGGTATTCGATGGTGGCCAACGCCGACCCCGGCTTCCCCGGCTACGGCATGGAGATCGCTGACGACATCCCCACCCTGGCGGAGCTGCTGCACGACGCCGGGTACGCCACCTACGCCGTCGGCAAGTGGCACCTGGCGCGCGACTCGGCGTCCAACGCGGCCGACGACCGTCGCAACTGGCCGCTGAGCAAGGGCTTCGACCAGTACTACGGGGTGCTGGAGGGCCTTACCAGTCTGTTCCACCCCCACCAGCTGGTCCGGGACAACAGCCCGCTGGACGTCGACGAGCTGCCCGACAGCTACTACTACACCGATGACATCACCGACCAGGCGATCTCGATGCTCAAGGCGCTGCGCGCGCACGACGCGGACAAGCCGTTCTTCCTCTACGTCGCGCACAACGCCGTTCACGGGCCGCTGCAGGCGAAGAGCGCCGACATCGAGCGGTACCGGGGCCGGTACGACGACGGCTGGGACGCACTGCGCGACGCCCGTTTCGCCAGGCAGCTCGCGGACAGCCTGTTCCCCGCGGGCACCCGGCTACCGCGGCGCAACTTCGAGGCCGGCTTTGAGGCCGATGCCTGGAGCGAGCTCACAGCGGACCAGCAGGCGCTGTACGCCCGGTACATGGAGGTCTACGCCGCGATGGTCGACAACATCGACCAGAACCTTGGCCGGCTGCTCGCGACCGTAGCGGCCCTCGGTGAGCTGGACAACACCGTCATCGTGTTCACCTCGGACAACGGCGGCACCGGCGAAGGCGGCGCGCAGGGCACCCGCAGCTATTTCAAACGTTTCGTCCAGCACCCCGCGCTCCCGTCCGACTGGAACCCCGACGTCGAGCGCGAGCCGGAGCTGATCGGTGGCCCGCGCAGCCTGGTGCACTACCCGCGCGGCTGGGGCATGGCGTCCAACACGCCGTTCCGGTTGTACAAGAGCCAGACGTACGCCGGCGGGGTGCGGGTACCGTTCGTCATCTCCTGGCCGGCCGGGCTGCGCCGGCCCGACGGCGACACTGGCATCCGCCCGCATTACCAGTACGTCACCGACATTGCACCGACCCTGCTGGAACTTGCCGGAGCAGAACGCCCGACGATGCGGAACGGCATGGCGCTCCAGGAACCCGACGGGTTCAGCTTCGCCGCCATACTCGCCGACCCGACCGCGCCGAGCACCCATCATGAGCAGTACTGCGAGATGATCGGCAACCGCAGCTACTACCGCGGCGGCTGGAAGCTGGTCACGCTGCACCAGCCCGGCACCCCGTACGACGACGGCGAGTGGGCGCTCTACGACATCCTGCGGGACCCAACCGAGATCGACGACCTGTCCGCCGAACAGCCGAAGATCGTCAAAGAGCTTGCCGCCGCCTGGGAGGACGCAGCCTGGCGTAACGGTGTCTTCCCGCTGCTGGACGGCAGCGGCGCGCTGGCCGTCCGCAACCCGGCGGAGGAACTACTGCGACGGCCGCTGACTCTGCTGGCTGGCACGCCGGAGCTGGAACGCTACCGGTCGTCGAAACTCATCGCCTTCCGCTCCTTCGACGTCACGATCGAGCTGGCGGAGCATCGCGCCGACGACCAAGGGGTGTTCGTCTCACACGGTGACCAAGGTGGTGGCTACAGCGTGTATGTGGAGGACGGCCGCCTGCGCCTCGCCTACAACGAGTACGGCACGCTGTTCGAGGCCGACGCCGGACCGCTCACCGCCGGGCGGCACACCATCGTCGTCTCTGCCCTGGCCGTGCCGGGCCTGCGTTGGGACTGGCGGATTTCGATCGACGGTATCGCGGCCGGCCGGCTGGACGGCGTCCACCAGTTGATCGGCATGGCGCCGCTGCAGGGCATCAGTGTCGGCGTCGACCGCAAGTCCCCGGTGTCCTGGCCGGTGTACGAGCGGCACCGCACCTTCCGCTACACCGGTGCCCTGCGCTCGGTGACGTACACACCCGGTCCACCCGCACCGTACGATCCAGAGACGGTGATCCGCACCCTGCGGGAGGCCGCGGCCACCTTTGAATGACGGGGCACGCACCTCACCGCGTCGCTCCCCATCCATCGCCAAGTGCTCTCAGTGGTTCGCGGAGCTGCTGGCCCACGCTGTGTGAGGGGCTGAGGCAGGACGCCGAGCACCGATCGGCAGGCCGAAGGCGACAAAGTTCACTACGCCGGTGAACAATTGACAGTTTACGCTACGCATAATAGCGTAACGTTCAACAACATGATCGCTACTGGTAAGATTTTTTGGTTTCGTTCTTCGGCGGGCTGGTCCGGGTGACGGCAGGTCGGGTTATGGCCTATGGGCGAGCAGTTCTGGCATCTTCGCCGGGCTCAGGCGTTCCACCCACAACCTGGCTCCGTCCCGCGCGCCATATTCTCCGGGCATCCCACCTCACCTCGCGGTGCCAACAGAACGGCACCAACAGAACATCGAGCAATCCTGAATGTCGACCAGCAGGGAGACAGCATGGCCACTCCAGTGGTGGTTGTCACCGGTGCCGCATCCGGAATCGGACGTGCGTGTGTGGAACTTTTCGCTGAGCGAGGATTCAAGGTTGTCGCCGTTGACCTGGCCGAGGACGGGCTGGCCGAACTGGCCGCGATAGCGGGAGTTGTGACGCTCACCGGCGACATAGCCGCCGAGACGACCAACACGGCGATGGTGCGACTGGCCGCCGACCGCTTCGGCCGGCTGGACGTGGCCGTGCTCAACGCCGGAATCGGCGGGACGCCTCCGTTGGAGGCGGCGGGTGCCATCGAGCGATTCGACCGAATACTAGCCGTTAACGTGCGGGGAGTGGCACTGGGGATACGCGCCGCCGCACCGGCCCTGCGTGCCGCGGGCGGTGGCGCGATCGTCGTCACCGCGTCCGTTGCCGGCCTACGCGGGGAGCCGGGCAACTGGGCCTACAACGCGTCCAAGGCCGCGGCGATCAATCTTGTTCGCGCAACCGCGATCGACTACGCCACCCACGGCATCAGAATCAACACTCTCGCGCCCGGCGGCACGGTGACCGCGATGACCGCTGGCGCCCTCGCCAACCCGGAACTCGCGGCGGACGTCACCAGACGAATCCCGATGCAACGGTGGGCGAGCCCCCGAGAACAGGCGGAGGTCGTCTGGTTCCTGGCCTCGCCCGCGGCGTCGTACATCACCGGTGCCACGCTGCCCTGCGACGGTGGTCTCAACGCGAACACCGGAATCCTGCTCCCACCGCCCAGCCCGGCGAACCACCCCGATGAAGTTCTCCATGCCCGAGGAGCCGTTGATGAGTACTGACACGAACAGGACCGAGTCCAACAAGGCCGCGGCGCGGCGTCTGTATGAGGAGGTCGTCAACAACGGGCGCCTGGAGCTCCTGGACGACCTCATCGACTCGGACGCCGACGATGAAACCCGGGCCCGCGCAGGCTGGTCAGCAGGGCGTGACGGCTTCCGCCAGCACGTCGTCTGGCTGAGGGAGGCCGTAGGGGATCTCAAGACGACCGTCACGGATCTCGTGGCGGAAGATGACCGGGTGGTCGTATTCTGGCGAATCGAGGGTATCCACAAAGGTGACGTGTTCGGTGTGCCGGCAACCGGCAGGCCGATCGACGGCACCAGCATCAGCTGGATCACCTTTCACGACGGCCGGATCGTCAGCTATGACGTGCTTCCGGACCGCCTCACCATTCTGCGGCAAATTGGCGGTGTCCCGGTCTGAGAGGCGTTCGGCCCGGCTGCTCGTCATGCCGGCGCTTAGTGGTCGGCGCTGCGTGTCTTCATGCTGAAGGAGCACCATGACGCGGGAACTGTCCACTTCGGATATCACCGGAATCCACCAGACGTTAGCCCTGTTCGCGCACGCTGTCGACAACAAGGAGACAGATGCGCTCAGCCTGGTTTTCACCGACGACGTCACGATTGAGATCGGGGTGGGAAAGGGTACCGTCCTCCACGGGCTCGATGCCTTCCGCGACTATGTGCGGCGGCTCCCGGCGGACGCCGCGGACCATCAGACCGTCGACACCATAATCCTGGTGGACAGCGACGGAACCGTCCGGGCACGCAGTCGCTACCTGGCTGTTCGGGCCGATGGGTCGATCACCAATGGCGACTACCTCGACATCGTCACTCGTACTCCGCGGGGATGGCGGATCAACTATCGGAGAACCGTGCACCGCTATCCCCGGGTGGACGGTCTCATCGGGCCGACAGCGATCACCGACGAATGGCGCCCAGAGCCCGCGCGGGCGCCTCTGACGATTCAGCAAGATCGATAACAGGCTACGCTGACGAACTGATCGGCAACGCGTGATCCAGCGTTCTGGTCAGGTCGACCAACTCGGCGTGGTAGAGCTTGGCGGGGTCCAGTATCTGGGGCCGCAGGTGGCCGTAGACCTCGAGCGCGATCAGCCCGTGCAGCCGGCCCCAGATACGCAGCGAGAGCGCGACCGCGGACGGCGGCAGTTCGGGGAACGACTCACCAACCATGGCGACGAAGGCCGGATCGAAATCGGACCACTGATAGTCGTCGATAGCCTGGCTGCGCTCGACTGCCGGCCAGGCGGCAGCGACGATCTTCAGAAGCACCCCGCACGCGCGGTACTCCGCGGCCAGGGCGGCCGCGCCCTCTGGAGCCTGGCAGCCGGGGAGCGGGTCGCCGTAGACAAGCTGGAACTCCCCGGTGTTGTTGATCGCCCACTGCCGATAGGCCAGGCCGACTGCCAGCAGCTGAGCCCCGGGGTCGTCCGCGGGCCGGGTGGTACGCGCCATGTCCAGCAGTTCCGCGAGCTGGCCGTAGACATCGGCGATCAACGCAATGACCAGATCGTCCCGGGTGTCGTAGTAGCTGTAGAGAGCACCCGCGGTCATCCCCATCTCGCGGGCGATCGCACGCAGCGAAACAGTGGCCGCTCCACCTGCGGCCATGTGCTTGAGCGCAATCATCTTGATCTCCCGGACGGTCTCCGCCCGGAGGCGATCTCGCCGGCGCGGCGTCGGCTCCTCCACATCTGACACTCTACAGCGCCGAGCTACTATCCTATGTAGTAAGTTTGAACACCGTGTAGGATACGAACACCTCATAGTTGAGGCGCCTCACCGTCGAAGCAGGGCATCAGGCCTGCCTCGACCAACGCCCGCCTCGCCAGCCACGTCCGTGGCCGGTGACAACTCCGCGCAGGAAGAACCGAACCCGTGGATGCTTCCGTGACCCGCCCGCAGGAGCGGTCCGGGCTCAAGCTCGCCCTGCTGGCGTTCGCCCAGTTCGTCGTCGCCATCGACTACAACATCGTCTACATCGCCCTGCCCGACATCGGCCGTGAGCTCGGATTCACCGCCCAGTCGCTGCAATGGGTGGTCAGCGCCTACGCCGTGACGTTCGGCGGATTCCTGCTACTCGGCGGCCGGGCGGCCGACCGGCTCGGCGAGCGGCGGATGTTCATCCTCGCGCTCGGGCTCTACGCCATCTCGTCGCTGGGAGGAGGCTTTGCAACCGAACCGTGGATGCTGCTGACCGCCCGGACCGTCCAGGGCCTGGGCGGCGCGCTCCTGTTCCCGACAATCCTGTCATTGATCAATAAAAGCTACGCGGAGGGACCAGAACGCAACAAGGCGCTGACGGTCTGGGGCGTCGCGGCAAGCGGCGGCCTCGCCGCCGGCGCACTCCTCGGCGGGCTGCTCACCAACGGCTTCGGATGGGCTGCGGTCTTCCTCGTCAACGTGCCACTCGCGCTGGGCGCGGCGATCATCGCACCATGGCTGCTCCCGGCGGATCCGCCACGCGAGGGCGGGCGCGGGGGCTTCGACGTACCGGGCGCGGTGGTCGCCACCGCGGGCATCTCCCTGGTGGTGTTCGGTCTGGCCAGCGGACCGGATGCAGGATGGTCCTCGAGCAGGGTCATCGGGTCCCTGCTCGTCGGTGCGGCGCTTGTGGCAGCCTTCGTCCTCATCGAGCGGGGCACCCGCAACCCGCTCGCGCCACTGCGGCTTTTCGGTAACCGCAGCCTGGCCGTCGCCATGATTGAAATACTGATCCTGGTCGGCACGCTCGGCGGGGAATACTTCTTGTACACCACCTACCTGCAGAATGTCCTCGGTTACAGCCCGCTTACCGCCGGCCTGGCCTTCCTGCCGCTGACCCTGATCTCCATGGTCGGCGGGAAGATCTCCCTGACTCTGCTCAACCGGCAGGGTATCCGTCCCACCATCTTCACCGGGATGCTCGTCGCGGGGATCGGGCTGGCCGCCCTCGCCATGGGTATGTCGCCGAACAGCTCGTTTGCCGCGTTGCTGCCCGGCCTCATCATCTGGGGCCTCGGCGCCGGCATCGCCTTCAGCGCGCTGTTCGTGGCGGCGGCCGCCGGAGTCCCACCCGCCGAGCAGGGCGTCGCCTCAGCGCTGGCTTCCACATCCCAGCAGCTCGGTAGCGCCATAGGGCTGGCCGTCATCGTGGCGATCGCCCGCGCGGGCCTGACCGGCCAGGCGGATGCTCCATCAACCATTGTCGACGGGCTTCGCACGGGAGGATGGGTCGCCGCGGCCGCCACGGCGGCTGGCGCTCTGATCGCGCTCACCCTCAAACGTCAACCGGTGGCACCCACAGTGGACGCCGTCTCCCCAGAGGGGCCCGACAGCGTCGCCGCGTACTCCTAAGAGGGCGTTTGAGATCGGGCTTTCGATCAGTGAGCCGCGTCCAGGCGCCTCCTGGCAAGGCGGAAGGCCGAAGCGATACCGGATGAGTTGTATCGATGTGGCCGACAACGCAGGCAGGGGGCGCCTGGACGCGGCGAGCCGGAATGACGATCTCAAACGCGCTCTAAAACCGTGACTGCTCGGCTGAAGCCCCCAGCCCGGGGCCTTCAGCCGAGCAAAAATATGATCATAAGACATTTGACCTACGAGTAATTTCGCTCATGCGATGCACGCGTCCCAGCCCCACTTCTTGATCCATATCTCTGTTGTTGGCGCCGCTCAACCTGTCGGCCGGTGGCAAAGATCGTAATTCCGCTCCGGATGCGCCATCAGTCCGGGCGCCATTCCCGTGTCGATGTGGAAGATCCCGATGAAATTCCCAGGGAAGTTCCCGCCACCACCGTCGACGAACAGCGCGATCGCGCCAGGGCAGCCGGCCAGAGCCCTACCCGCGGCCTGCGAGCATGGCGCCCACGCACACCCGGAGACGACTGTCAGCAGCCCATGAGCTGATGACGTGAAGCAAATCACATCCGCTTCGCTTCCGCATATCATTACACATAGCTAATATGATTTCCGTGGGGTCCAACAAGAGCCAGCCATGGCTTGCGCAGCCGCGCTGGATAGTGTGGTCGACAACCAGCCACCTCCTCACTTCGCGACGCCATATCGATCTTCTTCGGGTATCAAGCGCGGCCTGTCTGCCCTGAATCCCCGGTAGGTTTCCAGGCGGGTTCCAGCGCATCAGACCGCTCCGGTCGCAAATCTCCGCGGATCTCGGTGACACGCGAAGACAGCTCGGCACACTGGCCAGGCGGTCCAATCCGTCCTGAAAACATCCTGTTGGCACGGACGGATGCCCGCCCAGCCGAAATGTGCCCGTAGCCAGAACACCGGAGACGAAGCTTCCGCTCGCCCGGCGCCCACCTCATCCGCGTTCATCTTTGTCCCACGCCCCTGATATCGACACGGATAATTTTGATATCGGCGCCCAGCCGCTTTCCGTCGCATCTCTCCTGATTCTCGTCGAGACCCGCGGAGCCCTCGCATGCGCTTTACCAGACCCGTACACCGCAGCGCGTGTTTAAAATCGCCACTCCGGCTCGCTGATCGAAAGCCCGGCCGCACACACGCTCTCATAGCGGGAGCGGCCGTCACCGCGACGCTCTTCCTTGCCGCCTGCGGCTCGAACGGCGGGTCCACCGCTACCTATTCAGACAAACCGGTGCCCGGTGGATCCCTGACCTACGGGATCGACACCGAACCGACCTGCTTCGACATCCACGTCAGCCAGCAGGACATCACCGCGGCGATCCAGCGTAACGTCTTCGACTCCCTTGTCGCGGAGGACGATGCCGGTAAATTCCACCCGTGGCTGGCCACTTCCTGGGACATCGCACCGGACCTGAAGAGCTTTACCTTCCGGCTGCGGCAGGGGGTCACGTTCACCGACGGCACCGACTTCACCGCCGATGCCGTGCGGATCAATTTCGATCATATCGTCGCAAAGACGACAAAATCGCAGTACGCCGCAAGCCTGCTCGGCCCCTACACCGGGACCGAGGTCATCGATCCATACACCGTCAAGATCAATTTTTCCAGGCCGTTTGCCCCGTTCCTCCAGGCGGCCAGCACTGCCTACCTCGGCTTCTACTCGCCGAAGACACTGACGGCCAATGCCGACAAGCTGTGCGGCGGCGGCCCGGTCGCCGTCGGCACCGGGCCGTTCACCTTCACCAGCTACACAAAGGGCCAGCACATCGTACTGACGAAAAATCCCGCATACGCCTGGGCCCCGGCTACCGGCAAGCACACCGGCCCCGCCTATATCGACACGCTGACCATCCGCATTCTCAAGGAGAACGCGGCCCGGGTCGGTTCGCTGACCAGCGGCCAGATCGACGTTATCAGCGCTGTTCCACCGGCGAATGTAAAGGCCATCCAGGCCGACCAGAACCTTCAGGTACTGCGCAGGGATATCGCTGGCGGGCCCTACAGCCTCTACCTGAACACGTCCCTGGCTCCGCTCAACGACGAGCGCGTCCGCACCGCCATACAGCGAGGGGTGAACCTGGACCAGGACGTCAGTACCGTCTACTTCGGCCAGTACAAGCGGGCCTGGAGCCCCATCTCGGCAACCACACCGTCGTACGACGCCACGTTGGAGAAAAGCTGGCCCTACGAGCCGGCAACGTCCAACCAGCTCCTCGACCAGGCAGGCTGGACCGGTCGTGACGCCGCTGGGTACCGCACCCGGAACGGCATACGTCTCACCATCGAATGGCCTACGGTGCCGGCATTCGTGCGGGAACAGCGTGACATCCTGGGCCAGGCGATCCAGGACGACCTCAAAAAGATAGGTGTCGAGATCACCCGCCCAGCCGTGGACATCGGCACCTACGTCACCAAGGCCTACGGCGGCCAGTTCCAGGTGCTGGACTTCAGCTGGGGCCGGTTCGAGCCGGATGTGCTGCGGCTGTTCTTCAACAGCGGCAGCACCCTGGCCGCTGGCGGCCAGAACGCCTCGCTGCTCAGCGACCCCGAGGTGGACACCTGGACCGACACAGGCGCGGCCACGCTGGACCAGGCGACCCGTAATGACGTCTACGCCAAGACCCAGAAGGCGGTCATCAACAAGGCCGTTGTGATCCCGGTGTACACGTCGAGTGCCATCATCGGAGCGGCCGGGTACGTAAAGGGGATCGCTTTCGACGCGAACTCATGGCCACTTTTCTACGACGCCTGGCGTAACAAGAAATAGCACCTCACCGAGCTGCGCCGATGTTTTTCCATCAGCGCGCCCTGGACCTGCCTCGACGGATCGACTCATGGATACCGGATGCGTTCACCACTGGTTACCAAACGTGCCCTGTTCAGCAGACGGGGAATAATACAAGGGGCCGCCGAACGCCTGCTCGCGGGGGCGGCGGTGATGCTCGGGGCCGCGACGCTGGCCTTCGCCGCGCTCCAGCTCGTCCCCGGCGACCCGGTAGCAGTCCTGTTGGGGCCGACGACCACGGCCTCCCCCGAGATCCGGGAGCAGATCAGGACCGAATTCGGGTTCGACCGGCCCGTACCGGTACGGTACACGCGTTACGTCGGCAACCTCCTCCACGGCGATCTGGGCAGCTCCTACCAGCTCCAGCAGCCTGTGTCGAAACTGATCAACGATCAGATCTGGCCTACGGTCCAGCTCACCGTGGCCGCGGTCGCCCTCGCCGTCGTCATCGCGGTGGTGTCCGCGGTGGTGACAGCTGGACGGCGGCCGGCCCTACGTGCCACCGCCACGGCCTGGGAGCTGGTGGCGCTGTCCACCCCGCCGCACTGGCTGGGGATCATGCTGTTGACCGTGTTCTCGTTCCAGCTCCGGATCTTCCCGGTGGCCGGCGCGCAGAGCCTCTCCTCGCTTGTGCTGCCCGCGGTCACACTCGCGCTGTCAGTGGCCGGTGTGCTGGCTCAGGTGTTGCGTGAGGGCCTTGAGGCCGCACTGGAACAGCCGTTCGTGGTCACCGCGCGCTCCCGCGGCCTGAGTCAGAGCGCGGTCAGACTGCGCCACGCCTTCCGGCACGCGGCGACACCCTTGCTCACGTTGGCGGGCTGGCTGACCGGAACGCTGCTCGGCGGCACGGTGGTGATCGAGACGGTCTTCGCCCGGCCCGGCATCGGATCGCTGACCCTGCAGGCGGTGACCAGCAGGGACCTGCCGGTCGTGCTGGGGGTCGTCCTGCTGTCGGCCTTCGCCGTCGTCCTCATTTTCACCGTGCTGGACCTGCTCCACCTGGTCATCGACCCGAGACTGCGGACGACGGAGGCAGCCCTGTGACAACTGTCGGCTCCGTCGTCCCGCTGGGTGCCGGCGCCGTGCCCAGTGCCCGGCGCCGCCGGACCGGCCGTCCCGCCCTGGTCGTCGCGGCCGTGGTTCTCCTGTTGGTCGCAGTTGTGGCGATCGCGCCGGGGCTGTTCACCGATGCCTCCCCGACCGACACCGACCCGGTGAACGCGCTCGCGGCTCCGGGTGGTTCGCACTGGTTCGGTACCGACCAGATCGGCCGTGACGTTTTCACCCGGATCCTCTATGGCGCCCGAACGTCGCTCCTGCTCGGTCTCGGCGCGATCGCGCTCGCCGTCGGCGGAGGCACGCTGCTCGGCCTGACCGCCGCGCTCGGCGGGCGCGCCGCCGATCTGGTCCTCATGCGCCTGGCGGATATATTGATCGCGATGCCGCCGGTGCTCCTGGCGCTGCTGGTGATCGCCGTTCTCGGCGCTGGTACGACCAATACCGTGCTTGCCATAGCGGCGGCGCTGATCCCGGTATACGGACGGCTTGTCCGTGCCGAGGCGATGGTGGTACGGCGCTCGGGGTACGTCGAGGCCGCCGTGGGGCTCGGCCTTCGGCGGGGACCGCTGGTGGCGCGCCATGTCCTGCCCAACGCGCTCGGTCCGGTGCTCGTGCTTGCCACGGTCGGCTTCGGCTCGGCCCTCAGCTACGCGTCCGCGTTGAGCTTCCTCGGTCTCGGGACGAGGCCACCGACCCCGGAGTGGGGCCTGATGCTGTCCGAAGGCCGCGACTTCCTACAGACGGCCTGGTGGATCGGAGTGTTCCCGGGAGCGGCCATCACCGTTACCGTGATCGCCGTCAACGTGGCCGGCCGATACGCGCAGGCCCACTTCGCCGGTAGGACCACCCGATGACCATGCCCGGCGCCACCGATAATCCTCTCCTTGTCGTCGACGGTCTCGACGTGACGTTCCATCCGGGCTCCGGACCCGTCCGGGCGGTCCGGGACGTGTCGTTCACCCTCGGCCGGGGCGAGTGCCTCGCCCTCGTGGGCGAGTCCGGCTCCGGCAAGAGCGTCACCGCCCGCACGCTCGTCGGCCTCACCGGTGGCCGCGCGGTGGCCACCGCGCGCCGGCTGGTGTTCGACGGCAGGGATCTGAGCGCTCTGACCGAGTCCCAGTGGCAGGCGGTGCGCGGTCGTCGGATCGGGTTGGTGCTCCAGGATGCCCTGGTCTCGCTCGACCCGCTGCGGACGGTGGGCGCGGAGGTCGCCGAAACGTTACGCACCCACCGGGCCGTCGACCGGGCCGAGGTGAGCGGTCGGGTGCTGTCCCTGCTGACGGACGTGGGTATTCCCGATCCCCGACAGCGTGCGCGTCAGTACCCGCACCAACTTTCCGGTGGCCTGCGGCAGCGGGCGCTGATCGCGTCCGCGATCGCCGCCGGTCCAGCGCTGCTGCTCGCGGACGAGCCCACGACCGCTTTGGACGTCACCGTACAGGCGCAGGTTCTCGACCTGCTCCGGCGGCTCAAGCACAGCGGCATGGCGCTCCTGCTCATCAGCCACGACCTCGCCGTCGTGGCCGGCCTCGCGGACACGATCGCGGTCATGTACAGCGGACTGATCGTCGAACAGGGGCCGACGGACCGGGTGCTGAACAGCCCACGACACCCGTACACCCGGGCGCTGCTCGCGGCCGCACCCGCCATACACGCCAAGGGCAGCCGGCTGTCGGCCGCCGTGTCCGGGCAGCCCGCGGCCGGCCCGGACGGTTGCCCATACGCGCTCCGGTGCCGGCTCGCCGACCAGCGGTGCCGTGACGAACTGCCCGTGCCAGCCGACGCCGGACCGGGGCATGGCGCGCTGTGCTGGTACCCCGTGGCGGCGCCGGACGAGACTCCACACCGGCTGTCGATCGTCGAGACGGCGCGGCCACCAGCTCCGGGTGGCGGCCTCCTCATCGAGGCTGAAAGCATCTCCAAACGGTTCCGCTCCCCTGACCGGACCTGGCATCACGCGGCCCGGGACGTGTCGTTCCAGCTCCGGGCGGGTGAGGCGCTCGGCCTGGTCGGCGAGTCGGGCTCGGGCAAGACGACAGTGGCCCGCATCGTGCTCGGCCTGCTTGAGCCGGACGAAGGCAGCGTCCGGCTCGCCGGTGCGCCGTGGAACGGAACGGCGAACGGAGCTGGAGCCGGAGCCGGAGCGGCGGGAAAGTCAGGCGGCAGGATCCGCGAGCGCGGCCGCAGGGCGTACCGCCGACGGATCCAGGCCATCTACCAGGACCCGATGGGTTCGTTCGACCCGCGTTACACCGTCGAACGCATCATCGGCGAGGCGGTGACCGGCCCCCGGCGCGGGCGGGATCGACAGGTACAGATCATCGAGCTGCTCGACCAGGTAGGCCTGGCCGCGAACATGCTCCAGCGGCGGCCCCGGGAGTTGTCCGGGGGCCAACGCCAGCGGGTCGCGATCGCGCGGGCACTCGCACCATCACCTGATGTGATCGTCTGTGACGAACCGGTCTCCGCGCTCGACGTGTCGGTCCAAGCCCAGATACTCGATCTGCTCACCGCCCTGCAACGCGACCTCGGTGTGGCGTTGTTGTTCATCTCCCATGACCTCGGGGTGATCCATCATGTCAGCGACCGGCTCCTCGTGATGAAGGACGGCCGCGTCGTCGAGACCGGAGATGTCAGGCAGGTGTTTTCTCAGCCGGTCCATACCTACACACAGGAGCTCCTCGCCGCGATCCCTCGGCCCGGCAAGGCTGCTGACGCTGAAGCCGGCCAGCATGCGACGGTCCTCCGATGATTCCCGGAGCCGCCGGGAAGCGAGACCCGGCGTTACAAGCGGGTCAGCACCCCGCGGGCCGAGAATGGCCCGGGATTCGGTTTCCCGGCCACGGCGGGTGCACGGCCGAATTCCGGCATACCCCCGTCCGGCCGCTGGGACGGAATTTTCCGGCGCGCCAGCCGGCCGCACCGCTGAATTCGGTACACGTTATGTCTGCCGTTGAGCAGGAAAGGGTCACAGTATGAGCGACAAACCGACTGTTCCCGGAGCAGGAACCGGGGCGGCCGAAGCGGTCGCCGTCATCGGGCTTGCCTGCCGGCTGCCGGGAGCGCCGACGCCGGAAAAATTCTGGCGGCTTCTCACCGACGGCCACAGTGCCATCACCGAAACCCCGGCCGAGCGCTGGAACTCCGCCGCCGACGCCCACCCCGGCGGCTTCCTCGACCACGTCGACCGGTTCGATCCGGCTTTCTTCGGCATCTCGCCCGCTGAAGCGATCGCCATGGACCCGCAGCAGCGGCTGATCCTCGAGCTCAGCTGGGAGGCCGTCGAAGATGCGGGCATCCTGCCCGCGAGCCTCGCGGGAGTCCGGGCCGGCGTATTCATGGGAGCCATCGCAAGCGACTACGCAACCCTGCTCCACCAGCAGGGCGACCGCACCATCACGCGCCACACCCTGACGGGGCTCAGCCGTGGGATCATCGCCAACCGGGTGTCCTACACCTTCGGTCTGGCCGGGCCCAGCCTGACGGTGGACGCGGCTCAGGCATCCTCCCTGGTAGCCGTTCATCTGGCCTGTGAGAGCCTGCGCACGGGAGAGTCCGCGCTCGCGCTCGCCGGCGGCGTCAACCTGAACATAACGCCCGAAAGCACCATCACCGCCGCACGATTCGGTGGCCTGTCACCGGACGGCCGCTCCTACACCTTCGACGCCCGCGCGAACGGCTATGTGCGCGGGGAGGGTGGTGGCGTCGTCGTGCTCAAGCCGCTCGCCCAGGCGCTGGCCGACGGCGATGACATCTACTGTGTGATCAGCGGTGGCGCGGTCAACAGCGACGGCGCCACCAACGCGCTCACGGTCCCGAGCCCGACAGCGCAGGAAGCGGTCGTGCGGCTGGCCGTCGAACGGTCCGGTGTGGATGCCGCTGAGCTCCAGTACGTGGAGCTTCACGGCACCGGGACGAAGGTCGGCGACCCGATCGAGGCCGCCGCGCTCGGTGCGGCGCTCGGCGCGGCCCGTCCCCCCGGGCGCCCGCTCCTGGTGGGCTCGGCCAAGACGAACGTGGGCCACCTGGAAGGCGCGTCGGGAATTGTCGGCCTTCTCAAGGTGATCCTGAGTATCAGGCATCGCCAGATCCCACCGAGCCTGAACTTCGAGACGCCGAATCCTGAGATCCGTTTCGACGAGATAAACCTGCGGGTACAACAGGCCCTCGGTTCGTGGCCGCGACCGGACAGGACGCTCGTCGCCGGGGTCAGTTCCTTCGGGGTGGGGGGAACCAACTGCCATCTGGTGCTCGCGGAGAAACCGGTATCCGATCGTCCGGCCGCGAACGGCGACGGCGCCCCCGGCAATGGGACTGCCCCCGGCAGGACAGCCGTAGCCGGCCCGCCGGTGATTCCGTGGGTGATATCAGCGAAAAGCGAAGCTGGGCTGCGCGCCCAGGCCGCGGCGCTGCGCGGGGCCGTTTCCGCCCGGCCCGATATGGACCCGGCGGACGTTGGATTCTCGCTCGCCACGACCCGAACGTCGTTCACCCATCGGGCGGTGCTTCTCGGTGGTGACCGCGAGGAGCTACTGGCCGGGCTCGCGGCGCTGGGCAGTGGGGAGGCGACGCCCGGCCTGGTGAGCGGAGTCGCCCGGGACACCAGGGGTGTCGT
The DNA here is from genome assembly GCF_917627345.1 of Protofrankia sp. CiP3. Classification (NCBI taxonomy): domain Bacteria; kingdom Bacillati; phylum Actinomycetota; class Actinomycetes; order Frankiales; family Frankiaceae; genus Protofrankia; species Protofrankia sp. CiP3. The sequence continues at coordinate 41,724 of NZ_CAKJTM010000044.1, forward strand.
GTTCGTCTTCCCCGGCCAGGGCTCGCAATGGAGCGGTATGGCCCTGAGCCTGCTCGAGACATCCCCCGTTTTCGCCGGACACCTCCGCGCCTGCGCCGAAGCCCTGGCACCACACGTCGAATGGTCGCTGGACGACGTGCTGCGCGGCCGGCCGGACGCGCCGTCCCTGGACCGCGTGGACGTCGTCCAGCCCGTGCTGTTCGCGGTGATGGTCTCCCTCGCCCGGCTCTGGAACTCCTTCGGGGTTCACCCGGACGCGGTCATCGGCCATTCCCAGGGTGAGATCGCCGCCGCTCACATTGCGGGCGCGCTGTCGCTGGACACCGCCGTCACAATCGTGACACTACGGAGCCGGGCCCTGGCTGAACTCGGCGGCTCCGGCGGCATGGCCTCCATTCCCCTGCCCGCCATCGACGTGCGCTCCCGGCTCACCCGCTGGGCGGATCGGCTGAGCATCGCCGCCGTCAACGGGCCCGCGTCCACCGTCGTATCCGGCGACCCGGGCGCGCTGAACGAGCTGCTCACCGGATACCGGGCCGACGGCATCGATGCCCGCGCCATCCCCGTCAGCTACGCGTCCCACTCCGCGCAGGTCGAAAGCATTCGGGAACAGCTGCTGCACGCCCTGTCCGGGATCACGGCCCACACGTCGGACATCGCGTTCTACTCCACCGTCACGGGCGGCCTGCTCGACACCGCCGCGCTTACCGCCGGCTACTGGTACCGCAACCTCCGCCAGCCGGTCCAGCTCGACCAGGCGATCCGCGGCGCGCTCGCCGACGGGCACCGGACGTTTGTCGAAACCAGCCCCCACCCGGTCCTGGCGGTGGGAATCCGCCAGACCCTCGACAGGGCCGACCATGCTGACGGCGACGGCACCGGCAGCCTGGGCAGTGCCATCGCCGTTGGCACCCTGCGCCGCGACGACGGTGGGATGCGGCGATTCCTCACCTCACTCGCCGAGATCCACACCAACGGCGGCTGGGTGAGCTGGCCGGCCGCATTCAGGCCGGATGCCCGGCGGACAAAGCTTCCCACGTACCCTTTCCAGCGCGAGCGGTTCTGGATCGACACGTCGGCCGCCGAACCGCCGCGGGTACCGGAAAGGATTGCGCAGCCTCGTCCGGAGCCAGCGACGCACGCCGGCCCGAAACCGGCGCGGGACACCGGCGCGGAGCATCGCGGCGACGCGGCGGACGGTTCGTCCTCGCTGGGACGACACCCGCTGGGACAGCACGCGCTGCCGCAACGCCTGGCCGGGCTGTCCGCGGGCGGACGACAGGCCGCGCTGATCGACATCGTGCGCGGATGCGTCGCCGTCGTCCTGGGACACGTCCTACCAGGCGCTGTCGACGCGACATGGACCTTCAAGGACCTCGGGCTCGATTCGCTCGGCGCGGTGGAGTTCCGCGACCGGCTGTCCGCCGCGACCGGTCTGCGACTGCCAGCGACCCTCACCTTCGACCACCCCACGCCCCACGCCGTTGCGCACCACCTGACGGCCATCGCGACAGGCACGCGGCACTCCGGCGCGGTCGAGACCGCGGCCACAACCGTGCACGACGAACCGATCGCGGTCGTGGCCATGAGCGGCCGGTGGCCGGGAAATGCGGACTCCCCCGAACAGCTGTGGCAGCTGGTGGTCTCCGGCACCGACGCGATCGGGGGGCTCCCCACCAATCGCGGCTGGGACCTTGCCAGGATCCATGACCCCGAACCAGGCAGGCCGGGCACGTCATACGCGCGCGAGGGCGGATTCCTCTACGACGCCGACCAGTTCGACGCCGCCTTCTTCGGCATCAGCCCCCGCGAGGCGGCGGCGATGGATCCCCAGCAACGGCTGCTGCTCGAGACGTCCTGGGAGGTCCTCGAGCGGGCGGCTATCGACCCGGCCTCCCTCAAAGGCAGCCGGACCGGGGTGTTCGTCGGCGCGATGCAGCAGGAATACGGTCCTCGCCTGCACGAGGCGTCCGAGGGCCTCGAGGGCTACTTCCTGACCGGCAGCACCAACAGTGTCGCCTCCGGCCGGATCGCCTACACCCTGGGGCTGGAAGGACCGGCGGTCACCGTCGACACCGCCTGCTCCTCATCCCTGGTGGCCATCCACCTGGCCGGCCAGGCGTTGCGGCGGGGAGAGTGCACGCTGGCCCTGGCCGGCGGGGTCGCGGTGATGGCCGCCCCGGGCATGTTCACCGAGTTCAGCCGGCAACGCGGGCTGGCCCCCGACGGCCGGTGCAAGCCGTTCGCCGCCGCCGCCGACGGCACCGCCTGGGCCGAGGGCGTGGGAGTCGTCCTGTTGGAGCGGCTGTCGGACGCCCAGCGCCTCGGCCATCAGATACTCGCCGTGATCCGGGGCAGCGCCGTCAACCAGGACGGTGCCAGCAACGGCCTCACCG
>NZ_CAKJTM010000045.1:0-571 GCF_917627345.1 Protofrankia sp. CiP3
ATCGCCAACGCCCGCCGCAACAGCGGAAGAGCCTCACCAGCCCGACCCAGAGCCCACAACGTCGACGCCAGGTTGTTCAGCCAGGTAGAGACCTCCGGGTGATCGGGGCCGTAAACAACCTCAGCAATCGCCAACGCCCGCTGCAACAGCGGAAGAGCCTCACCAGCCCGACCCAAGGTCCACAACGTCGACGCCAGGTTGTTCAGCCGGTTGGAGACGGCCGGATGATCGGGACCGTAAACAGCCTCGACGATCGCCAACGCCCGCCGCAACAGCGGAAGAGCCTCACCAGCCCGACCCAGCTCCTGCAACACCAGCCCCAGGCTGTTCAGCCGAGTAGCGACGGCCGGGTGATCGGGACCGTAAACAACCTCGGCAATCGCCAGCGCCCGCTGCAACAGCGGAAGAGCCTCACCAGCCCGACCCAGGGTCCGCAACGCCAACCCCAGGTCGTTCAGGTCAGTGGAGACCTCCGGGTGATCGGGACCGTAAACAACCTCGACAATCGCCAACGCCCGCTGCAACAGCGGAAGAGCCTCACCAGCCCGACCCAGGATCTGCAACACCAACG
>NZ_CAKJTM010000045.1:1038-29016 GCF_917627345.1 Protofrankia sp. CiP3
CCTCCGGGTGATCAGGGCCGTAAACGACCTCGACAATCGCCAACGCCCGCTGCAACAGCGGAAGAGCCTCACCAGCCCGACCCAGGGTCCACAACGCCCCTGCCAGGTTGTTCAGCCGGGTGGCGACGACCGGATGATCGGGGCCGTAAACGACCTCGTCGATCGCCAACGCCCGCTGCAACAGCGGAAGAGCCTCACCAGCCCGACCCAGGGTCCGCAACGCCAGCCCCAGGTTATTCAGGTCGGTAGCGACCTCGGGGTGATCGGGGCCGTAGACAGCCTCGTCGATCGCCAACGCCCGCTGCAACAGCGGAAGAGCCTCACCAGCCCGACCCAGGTCCCCCAACGCCAACCCCAGGTTATTCAGGTCGGTAGCGACCTCGGGGTGATCAGGGCCGTAAACGACCTCGACGATCGCCAACGCCCGGTGGAACAGCGTCAGTGCCGCAGCCGGCTGGGCGTGTTCCTGCAGGTAGGTCGCGGTCCGGTCACACAGCCAGGACAGGCCGTCGATCGCGGCATAATCCGCGCCGGTATGCCCCAGCACGGCGATGACATGTGGGAGATAGACCCGCCACACCGGCCAGGCCTCCGGGTTCCGCATGATGTCTTCGGGCAGGATGCCGCGCAGCAGCCGCACCAGAGTCCCGGCCCGCGCCGTGCGCACCGTGGGGCTCATGGCCCGGCGGGTCGCCGCCTGCACCAGCCGGTGCACCTCCACCATGTCCTGATCACGACGGGCCAGGCTGTACCCGACCAGCGCGCCGACCGTCGCCGACCAGCGCGCCCGGTTACCGGCCGCGTCCTTCAGCGGTCCGTCGTCGAACCTGACCGGATCCGCGAACAGACCGAGGGGGATCTTCTCCGGGTCGCACAACGCCCACAACTCCAACAGCTCCACCGCAGCCGGACAGTCACCGCGCAGCCACTGGAGCGACAGCTCCCACAGCACCGCGACCGTCATCCCCGGCCGATCGGTCACCTCCCCCTCATCCAACATGTCGCCGAGCTGATCGGCGAGCAGGTCGGCGTACTCCGCCGGTGGGGTACCGGTCTGATCGAGATAACCAGCGGCCTGCTCGACCGCCAATGGTAGATCCCCCAACAGGGCGCAGATCCGATCCGCGACCATCGGCTCCAACGCCGGGAACCGGCCGGTCAGCATGGCCATCGCCTCCGCCCGCGGCAGCACCGGCACCACGACGGTCGCCCCCAGCGCGGTCAAACCCCGCCGCCGGGAGGTCACCAGCAGCCGGCCCTCACCCGGTGACGGACGCACACCCTTGATTGTTGTGATCGCGTCGGGGTCGTCGGCGTTGTCGAACACCAGCAACGACCGAGGCAGACGTGCCCAGGCCGCCACCACCACCGCCGGCTCCGCCTCAGCGGATAACCCCACCACCGGGGCCAACCCGGCCAGAAAGCCGCCGATCAACTCCGGCTGCTCCGCCGGCACCCAGCCCACCCGGTCAAACAACTCCGCATACCGGTGGATGTACTCCACCACCAGCGCGGTCTTCCCAACCCCACCCATCCCCGCCACCGCGGTCACCGCGACCGACCCCGCCGCCGCCAGCCGAGCATGCAGCTGATCGAGCAACGCGTCGCGGCCGACGAAATGCGCTAACCGGGCCGGCACGGTCCCCATCATGGGGAGATCCGGCGGGAATACCGGAGCCACTCCCACCCCCGCTCTCACCCCCGCACCAACACCCGATCCGGCAACAGGTCGAGCACCCGGAAAAACCGGCTCCACATCCGGCGGGCCAGGTGGAAAGCGCGCGGCTTGCACGACCCGGTCCCGGGCCGTCTCCTGCTCCACCCCGAACAGGTCCACCGCCGCGATCGGCCCCAACAGCCCCGGAGGGTCGCAGTCCTCCACCCGGAACACCACCAGCTTCCGCCTCCGACCGAGGGGATCATTCCGCCAGGCCGCCTGCCACTCCGCGGACGCGAACCTCGACGCCAGATAGTCCGTGGACAGCACCACGGCCATCCGTTTGGACGAGAGCGCACGGTGCATCTCATCGACGAAATTCGACCCCGGACCGAAGTCCCATGCCTGAATCACCACCCGGTACCCGGTGGCATTCAACGTCCAGGCAATCCACTCTGCCCAGGCGCTGTCCTTCCCCGTATACGACACGAAGAAATCCGGGCCGGTAACCTCACTGCCCCCCACGGTCACCCACCCAGCATGCCACCGCCACCCAACACGGCAGAAACCAGCCGATCAGCCACCATCGGCCGCGCTGCCCTTCGGTTCGCCACCGAGGCAGTCCTTGAGCGCCAGCTCCCGCTCGTCATCCCAGCCTGGCTAGCCACGTCCAGCGGTGATCGTTGTTCGATTTTTTCGATTTGGGTTATGCTGGCGGGCGTGACGGACACGATGACGACGGCACAGGCGGGTGTGGCGTTCCCACCGCACGACCTGGGCGCGCTGCTCGACCTGGCCCGCTTCCTGGACCTGCACACCGAGCCCGCACTGCTGCTCGGCCCGGACGGTGCGCAGGTACCGCTGCCGGAGGAGGTCTACCGGCTGCTGGCCGAGGTCGTGAACTCGATGCGCCAGGGAAAGATCATCATGCTGGTACCGCACACCCAGCGGCTTACCACCCAGGAAGCGGCCGACTTCCTCGGGATCAGTCGCCCGACCCTCGTCCGGCTCCTTGAGAAGGGCCAGATCCCCTTTGACCAGCCCGGCCGCCACCGCCGTGTTCTGTTCACCGACCTGCTGACCTACCAGGAGCGGCGCCGCGCCGAACGCCGAGCCGCACTGGACCAGATGACCGAGGACGCCAGCGAGGCGGGCCTCTACGACGCCAGGCCCGAGGACTACACGGCCGCCCTCAAGGCGGCCAGGCGGCGACCCGCCGGCACGACAACACCCTGATGCCCCCGTACACAGTCGTACTGGATGCCTGCGTCCTCGTGCCGATCTCGCTCGCCGACACGCTCCTGCGCGCCGCGGAGAAGGGCCTCTACCGGCTGCTGTGGTCCGAGCGCATCCTCGCCGAGGCCCAGCAGGCCACCGAGGAGATCCATCCGGGGGTCGACGTCGCGAAGCGCTTCGCCCACATGCGAGGCGCCTTCGACGATGCCCTCGTCGAAGGCTGGGAAGACCTCGAGGCCGGGATCACGCTGCCCGACTCCGACGACCGCCACGTCGTCGCGACCACCATCCGTGGCGGCGCGCACGCCATCGTCACCGCGAACCTCGTCGACTTCCCCACGTCGGCCATCGGCCCGCTCGGCCTGCGGGCGATCCACCCGGACGACTTCCTGCTCGACCAACTCGACCTCAGCCCACCCACCATGCTGCGCGTCATCCAGGAACAGGCCGCCCACACCCGGCGGCCGCCCCTCACCCAGCAGGACCTCACCGCCGTCCTCGGACGAGCGGGCGCCCCCGCTTCGCCGACGAGATCCTCCGCCTCACGGCCACACCCCTCGGCGACAGCCCCTGACAATCCTGATGCAGCCTGACCGCCGCATGTCCTGTTGGGGGAGCCGGTCCCAGCCAAATGCCTGGGGCTGTCGGAAGATCTTCCGATAACTACCAACGGGGCCTTCACCTGCGGAAACGGCCCGCTGGCGCTGGGTGTTACACCGTTGCTCGGGCACTCCCCGCCGAGGCGCCCATCGCTGTCCACCCCGCCCGCTGAGGGATCATGCTGGGCCGACTGTAACGGCAACCGACCAGAACGGGCCGACTACTTTGGCAATGGGCCTACATGCATGTCACAGGACAACTGGGCATCGTCCCTGGCCAGGGGCCGGGTAGCGACCGGCCGGACAGTAATTTCAGGGCCAGCCACCAAGATCGATCGGTTCAGATGCCAGTACACAGGGACCACTGCATTATTGATCTTTCCTTCGACCTGGGCGAACGCGACTTACGATCTATCGCTTTGAGATCCGGCCCTGTGGAATGGTGCTGGTCAGGACCTCGACAGCTGGTTCGAGCCCTGCCTGGACGACCACGTTGCCGCCTATACGAGCGGCTACGCCGCGGCGCGGCTTGCCTCGTCGGCGAGTGAGACCGCGAGGAGGCGGGTCAGGGCGGGCGTGTCCTGGGTGTCAAGCATGGTGATGTACCCGGGTCGCTGGGTGACCTGGAGCATGGCGGGAAACCCGAACCTGCGGATGGTTTGGTAGGCGATGATCGCGCGGCCGGTGCGGCCGTTGCCGTCGGAGAATGGGTGGATGCGTTCGAAGGCGACGTGTCCGCCGGCTATCGCCTCCAGCAGGGCCTCGTTGTCGAGGTTGGCAGTTTGCCACTCAGCCTGGTCGGCCCACTGGAGCATGAGTTCTGGGACGCGTGCGGGTGGTGCGGGCTGCCAGGAGGCACCGGTGACGATGTTGCTGGAGGTCTTGTACTGGCCGCGGTCGTGGGCCAGGTGGTCCATCAGCGCAGCGTGCAGGTCCCGGACCAGGTCGGTGGTCAGGGGTTCGTCGTCGGCGACGGCCTGTAGGATGCGGGCGAGCGCTTCGTAGTGGTTGGCGACCTCGTACAACTCGCGCACCGGCGTGCCGGCCACGGGCACCCGTTCGTCGACCAGCAGGGTGATTGTGTCGGCCAGGGTGAGGGTGTTGCCCTCAAGCGCCGCGGAGTGGTGCGCCAAGCGCACCAGCACGTCCTCGGCGTAGTCCGGCGACAGGACGTCGACGCGGGCGACCTCGGCGAGGAACTCCTGTCGGGTCCAGGTCACGGCCGGGTCCGCGCCGCATTGATCAGGGCGATCAGGTCGGGCAGGGGGGTGTCCTCGTACCGGCTCACGGCGCGGGCCTCAAGCACCCCGGCATGGATGGTCACCTCGACCGTATCTCCGGGGCCGACGCCCAGAGCACGCAGTTCGGCTGGGCTGATCGTGATGCCCGCCGAATTCCCGATCGTGACGACTTTCTTTCGCATACGAACAGGGTATGTCGCAGTACGAACCCGCTGCGCTGGCGGCCGTCGCCCGGCGCGTCGCCGCCGCCCTGCCGGCGCACGCACGAGCCCAGCGACTGGACGAAGGCGCGCATGGGCGAACGATCTTGCCGCTCTCGGCGGGATCGTCGACCTCCATGGCACCGTCCCCATCGAGGTGGCCAGCCCTCGGCTACCGGCTCTCTCCGCGCCGGGCTTCCTTCTTGTAGTCCTTGACAAGTTCATCGATCTCGGTCTCGTCGAGCGCCAGCATTTCGTCGAGTCGCGCCGCCGCAGACCTCAGCGCGGCGATCTCAGCCGTGAGGTCGGTCCTTGTCGGGATGAAGAACCCCACCGTCCGGCCATGTCGCGTTACCGCGATCGGGTGGTCGGCGGCGATGTAGTCCGCGAGTCCGGCGCGGAACTCACGGATCCCCACCTTCGTCGTGACCATGCGACCCTCCTTGTGTATCTGCGTGTACACAACAGTACGCCGCCTGCCCGGTCTTCGCCATGTCCACGGATGCCGATGGCCCGGGCGTAGCCTGGCGTTCTCAACGCTTGACGATCAGCCGGCTGTCGCAGCCGATCGCGCGTTGGCTGCCGCTGCCCCGATGATGCGGGTCAAAGGGCGGCCGGAGATGCCGTGACAGATCGTGCCGAGCTTGCCACCGACTAACGACACGCATCATGGGAGAAACTGATGTCTGAGGCAGGCTCCGAGCGCTGCCGTCCCCATACCCCGGGAGGGTAATTCGTGTCTTTGTCGTCGTCCGTTGGGCGCTGGTGGCTCGATGTCCCATATGCCGAGAAGGACCTGGCGAAAGCCGTAGGAGCGCGTTGGGACGCGCGAGCGCGACGCTGGTACGCCCCTCAGCCGGATATTCCGGAACTAACCCGGTGGGCAGCAAAACCAGACCTTCCGGTCCTCTTGCCGGGCGAGGACCGGTCGTTCGGCGACGGCTTATTCGTCGATCTGGTGCCGTCGTCATGCTGGTTCACCAACGCACGGACGTGTGTGACCGGCGTCGACTGGGAACGGCTGCGGCGGATGGTGCTCTCCCGCGCAGGCCAGAGGTGTGAGGCATGCGGCCGCGGCCCAGACCGGGACACCGGCCGTTGGCTGGAGGTCCACGAACGCTGGGCCTACGACAATCGCGCCTGCGTCCAGCGCCTGCGCCGGCTGGTATGTCTGTGTACCGACTGCCACACCGCGACCCACTTCGGCCTCGCAATGATGCGCGGCCGGGACAGCGAGGCGCTGGATCACCTATGTCAGGTCACCGGGCTCACCGAGGCGCAGGCGCACGAGCACGTGGATGCCGCCTTCGAACTCTGGACCCAACGGTCCACCACGACCTGGGCTCTTGACCTCAGCATTCTGGCCGCGGCTGGGATCACTGTCGCGCCGCCACCGCCGCCGTCCGAACGGTCCAAGTCCAGGCCCTGAATTGCCACAAGTGATCAACGTGCACCCGCGGAAGCTTCGCCCCGTCTTGTACCGTTTCCGCACGGGTAAGGATCGCGGCACTCCAGGTGATAGCGATGATCTCCTGGTCGGCGGCATACAGCAGGTAGTCGCGCAGGACACGGGAGTAGAGCACGTTCGCGTCGGCGAGAACGATCCGGATCAGGTCGGTCTCGTCGGTGGCGGCGCTCATTCGGTTAGGGCCTGTCTGATGGATATTGGCCGAGGTCGTTCTGCACGGCTGCCAGGTCGGCGAGTGCCTCGCGCCGCCGCGGACGCTCGGTCTCCAGGAACGCCCGGATCGACGAGACGCGCACGCGGTGGTGCGTGCCGACCTTGCGGTACTCCAGCAGGCCGCGGTCCATGAGCTTGCGGACCTGGGGACGTGACATCCCCAGCAGCACCGCAGCCTCGGTGGGAGCCACCTCGGCGGTGCGGGAGGCCACGACTACACCCCGTCCTCCTCACGGGCCCAAGCCAACAACTCAGCCGCCGGCTGTACCCGCTGACCGGCTCGAACCGGCTTGGTCCGGACGGGACCAGCAACGCCGGCAGTCGGCCCGACGGTCTCGCGCTTGGCCGCATCCGCCATCACGACGAGCGCCGTGCGGTCCTGCCTGTTGCCGGAGACAAGGCCGGCCAGTGGTCAGCCTGGTACGAAAGAGAGATTCCGCTCGCCGAAGCCCGCTACGCCCTCGACCTCAAGGAACGTGACGCGTGAGCCCCGCCCACGGATACGATAGAGACGGCTTCCTCGCCGAGTTCTTCCCCGACGAACACAACCGCCGCGAGGTCGAGGCAGGGGCGGGACGGCTCGTGGCGGAGAACCGCGCACATCGGCTCGCCGAGATGCGTCGACGCTTGGGCCTCAACCGCATGCACGTCCGACAGGAACGTGTCTCCTCGCGTCGCACGGTGGTCAGCGCGCCCACGGACGGCCAGCGTGTCACCATCGTGGGCGTCAGGCCTGCGCCGGAGACCCTCGAGGACGCCGTCTCGTGTCAGTCCTCGCGGGACAAGCGGCGCAGGCGTTCCTCGGAGGCCATCCTGCCCAGTGGAGGTAGAGCCATCAGCGGCACCATCGCCGGTGACAGGCTGCTCGATCTGCTCGAGTCCGGCTGGCGGCGAGAGCTCCGGGCCGGTGCCCTCGCCGGACGGCTTGAGGCAGAGCCTGGGCTCGCGCAGGCGGTGGCTACGGCGCTGGGAGCGCAGTCCCGGGCGCTGGGGGCCGGCGGGGTGGCGCGGAGGTGGCCCGCCTGCGTCGTCGTCGGGATCGCCCGCGCCGCGTCCGGGGCCGGCACGACGGCGTTCTGGCCGGCCTGGCACCGGGCCGCGGGGCTGCGGTCAAGTGCGCGGTCCGCCCGTGAGTGGGGTGACGCCTTCCTCGCGGCGCTCGGGGTGCTGGGGCTGCCTGGCGCGCCCGCTGTCGAGGTGGCCGTGCTCGCCCACGTGACCGCGCCGGAGGACCACGCCGGTTCCGCGGACGGCCTCTCCGACGGGGTGAGCCAGGCGCGTCTTGACCCGTTCGGCGGCGGGGTCCTCATGACGGACGGCGTCTCGGGACAGGCCCGCGCGGCGCTGCCGGAGGAGATCACCGCCGAGGGCGCCACGTTGCTGGCCTTCGACGACAACGGGGCACTCGTGGACGGGGCGCTGCCCGCCGACGCCGTCTGGCTGCTCTGCCCGGCAGGCGCTGAGCTGCGCTCCGACGCGCCGGTCCGGACCCTCGTGACAAGCACGCTCCCGCTGGCCTGGCGTGGCTGGCGCCTCATCCAGGTGGACCTGCGGGGGGCTTGTTGGATCGCCCTCGATGACGATGCCGACGCCGACGCCAGCCGGCGCCTCGTGCGCGGCCGGACCAGGCCGGTGCTGCGCACGGGTCCGCCGATCCCCGGCGTCACGACCGTCGCCGGCAGGCCTGTCCTCGCCTCGCCTCCCGAGGTCCTGCTCCCGCCCGGTCAGGCCACCTTCCAGATCGAGGCGCGGCGGACGGGCTCCGGGGCCGCCCTCGCGAGTGTCACGACGACCGGTGACACGTGGCAACCGGACGTCCTGTGGCGCGGTATGCGGCGGCCGTTGCTCGGCGAGCTCGTGATCTCTGTGGTCCCCGGGCTGCGCCGCACTGTGGTGCTCGCGGAGGGCTTGGGCGTCACCGCATACCCGGCCCCTCGGCTTACCAGCGCCCGGGGGCTTCAGCCCGCGGAGGCGGTGCTCTCGGCCCCGCCGGGCATGACGGTCTCCCCGGCCGCGGCCGCTTACCAGGAGGAGACGGTGACGCGGGAGGTCACCTGCGTCGCTGGCGCGGTGGTCCAGCGCCTGGCCGTGACCCCGCCGCACCTGCGGCTGCGGATCGATCCCGAGCCGGGCAGCGGCGCCGAGGCGACCGGGTGGCACCACGCGGGCCCGCTGCGCCTCACCCACGACGATCTGTGGCGTGGGGGCCTGCTGCGCATCGACCTGCCGGGCGCCGCCACGCCACCGGCGATCACGCTCATGGCGGGCGGAGAACCCATCCAGGTCCTGGGGGCGCTGCGCGACGGCCGCTACCCGCTGCGCCGTATCCTGGACACGGCGGTCGTCCACGGCGACACCGAGCTCACCATCACCGTCGGCGAGGGAACCGTCGTGACATTCGCCACCGTGACCGGCGCCGGCCCGGCCAATGATCCGTGGACGGTCACACCGGCCTGACATCGCAGCCCCTCGCGCGGGCCACCCACGAGGGCCCCCGAACAGCGAGAAACCCTGACACGAGATCCTGCAGTGATGGACGTGATCGCCACCGCCGAGCACCTCAGCCTGACGTACCGCCGCTACCTGCGGTCGCTGCTGCCGGTGCGCGACCCGGAGCTCGCGCGGGCGCTGCGGGACGCGATCGACGCCAGCCCGCTGCTGACCAAGGGGCCGGTGCTCGAAGCGACACCGCCGTACGCGGCGGGCGCCAGCCTGCGGCGGCTGATCGTCGACGGTGTCCTGCCCAGCGGGTTCGCCCGGCTCGGCGGGCCCGCGCTGCCGCTGGACCGGCCGCTGTACGCGCACCAGGAAACGGCGATCCGCAAAGCCGCCGCGGGCCGCAACCTCGTCGTCGCGACCGGGACCGGGTCGGGCAAGACGGAGAGCTTCCTGCTGCCGGTCCTCTCCGAGCTCGTCCGGCAGCGGGACGCCGGGACGCTGGGTCCAGGGGTCCGGGCGCTGCTGCTGTACCCGATGAACGCCCTGGCCAACGACCAGGTGCGCCGGCTGCGGCAGGTGCTCGCGGGCGCACCCGAGATCACCTTCGGCCGGTACACCGGGGAGACACCGGAGCGGCCCGCCGAGGGCGCATCCCTGTTCGAGGCCCTGAACCCGGGCGAGGCCAGGCTCCCGAACGAGCTGCTCTCCCGAACCGAGATGCGCGACAGCCCGCCGCACCTGCTGCTGACCAACTACGCGATGTTGGAGTACCTGCTGCTGCGCCCCGCGGACATGGACCTGTTCGAGGGGCCGCACGGCGGGCACTGGCGCTTCGTCGTGCTGGACGAGGCGCACGTCTACGACGGGGCGAAGGCCGAGGAAGTCGGCATGCTGTTACGCCGGCTCAAACAGAAGGTCTTCTCCCAGAAAAAGGACTCCGCCCGCTCACTGCAGGCCATCGCGACGTCCGCCACCGTCGGCAACAGCCCGGCGGCCGTCATGGAGTTCGCCGCGAAGCTGTTCGACGCCCCGTTCGAGTGGAGTCCCGGCAACCCGACCCGCCAGGACCTCGTCCAGGCCACCCGGGTGGCGGTGCCGGACGGCCCGGTCCAGGACGCCCCCGGCCTCGAGCCGGCCGACGCCGCCGGCCTCGGCCGGGTCCGCGCGCTGCTCGCCGGCGGGCCGCGCCTGTTCACCGACCTGGCCGAGGCCGCGGGGATCTCCGGGGCCCGGCTGGCGGAACTGGTCGCGCTCGGCACGGCGGCCCGGGACGCCTCGGGCGCGCCGATGCTGTCCGCGCGCTACCACCTGTTCGCCCGCGCCACCGAGGGCGCGTTCACCTGCCTCGCGGGTGACGCCGGGAGCGCGAGCGGGCCGCACGTGGCACTGGCCCGGCGCGAGGTCTGCCCCGACTGCTCGGCCGCGGTGTTCGAGTTCGGGTGCTGCAAGCGGTGCGGCGCCGTGCACCTCACCGGCGTCATCCACAAGGAGAGATCCGGGGAGTACTTCACCTCCCGGGTCGCGCGTGGCGACCGACGCGCATGGCTCGTCCTCGGCGACCCGCCGCGGCCACGGGACGCGGCGCAGCCCGAGGACGCGGCGCAGGGGGTCGACGAGGACGACGCCGCGTTCGAGGAGACCGCCGAGCAGGACGCCAAGGACGCGAAGAGCGCTCTGCTGTGCGGCAGGTGCGGCGCGCTGCACGCGCCCACCGCGACAGGCGCCGTCGCCCCGTGCGGATGTTCCGCCGCGTACCTGCGTACGGTGCGCCGGCTGCCTGGCCGGTCCGGGACGCCGCGTGGCTGCCTGTCGTGCGGCGCGCGCGGCACTGGCATGATCCGGCTGTTCGAGAGCGGCAACGAGGCATCCGCCGCCGTCCTCGCGACAGCTCTCTACCAGGCGCTGCCCGCTGATGACGAGTTCGCCGGGCGCCCGGGAGGCGGCCGCAAGCTGCTGGCGTTCAGCGACAGCAGGCAGGCGGCCGCGTTCTTCGCGCCGTATCTCGAATCCAGCCACGCGCTGGTACAGCAGCGCCGCCTGATCCTCGACGGGCTGGCCCGGGCTACCGCGTCCGACCCCTCGTGCTCAGTGGACGACCTGATCGAGGCGGTGGCCGCCGAGGCCGGCGCCGCCGGGGTGTTCGGGCGCCGCGAGTCCCGGCAGGCACGTCGGCGGGAGACCGCCCGCTGGGTGGCGCGCGAGCTGATCGCCCTCGACGAGCGGCAGTCGCTGGAAGGTCTCGGCCTGCTGCGTGTCGCCTTGGACGTCGACCCGGCGTGGCGGGCGCCGGCCCCGCTGCTCGCGCTCGGCCTCACCGCCGACGAGTGCTGGCTGCTGCTCGGCGAGCTCGCGCGGACGCTGCGGCTGCAGGGCGCGCTGTCGATGCCGGCGGAGGTCGACCCAGCGGACGAGATGTTCGACCCGCGCCGGGGACCGATCTACGTCCGCGTCGACGGTGCCGAGGCGAAGCTCAAGGTGCTCAGCTGGCTGCCGACCCGCGGTGTCAACAAGCGCCTCGACTACCTTCGCCGCGTGCTCGGCGCGGGCGGCGCCGACCCGCGGGAGACGTTGGCCGGCTGCTGGCGGGCGCTGACCGCCGTCCGGGACGGGTGGCTCGCCGGAGCGGCGCTGCCGAAGATCGGCCAGGTCTACCGGGTCGACCACACCTGGCTGACGCTCGCGCCGGGCGGGGCAGGGGGCCTGTACCAGTGCGACGTGTGCCGTCGGCGGGTCTGTGTGTCCGTGCGCGGCGTCTGCCCGACACTGCGCTGCGCCGGCCGGCTGGCGCCGGTGACCGCCGCCACCGACAATGACGACGAGCACTACCGGGCGCTCTACCAGCGCACCGCGCCGGTCTCCCTGACCGCCCGCGAGCACACCGCCCAGTGGACCGGGCTGGAGGCGGCCGACATCCAGCAGCGTTTCCTGGCCGGGGAGGTGAACGTGCTGTCCTGCTCCACGACCTTTGAGCTCGGCGTGGACGTGGGCGCGCTGAACGCCGTGCTGCTGCGCAACATGCCGCCCACCACGGCGAGCTACATCCAGCGGGCCGGGCGGGCGGGCCGCCGCGCGGGCTCGCCGGCCCTCGTGCTGACCTACGCGCAGCGCCGCTCCCACGACCTGTCCCGCTACGCCGCGCCCGAGACGATGCTGACCGGCCAGGTCCGCGCCCCCTACGTGCCGCTCGGCAACCCGAGGATCGACCGGCGCCACGCGCACTCGGTGGCGCTCGCGGCGTTCTTCCGCGACGCGAAGGAGAACACCGGCCAGGAATGGAAGACCGCGGGTGCCTTCTTCCTCGGCGAGCGGGGCGGGGCGCCCGGCCGGCCGGGCCCGCTCGCCGCTCCGTCACAGCTGGTCCGCGGCTTCCTGACGCCGGTACCGGACGATGTCGACGCCGCGCTGCGGGCGGTCCTGCCCAAATCCGTCCAGGAACAGATCGGCCTCGGCTCCGGCGCCTGGGTGGACGAGCTTGACGCGCTGCTGGCTGCGGTCCGCGCCGAGCTCGCCCAGGACGTCGCCCTGTTCGAGGAGCGGCGCCAGGAGGCGTTCGAGTCCCGGCGCAGCGACATGGCCGCCCGGTTCGAGCGGTCCATCAACACGATCACCCGGCGGTCGCTGATCGGGTTCCTCGCCAACCGCAACATCCTGCCCAAGTACGGGTTCCCGGTCGACACCGTCGAGCTGCGTACGGCGCACTGCGACTCCCAGGTGGGGGCGCGCCTCGAGCTGACCCGCGACCTGGCGATGGCGATCCACGAGTACGCGCCCGGCTCCGAACTGGTCGCCGGCGGTGTGCTGTGGCGCAGCGCCGGGATCTACCGGCTGCCCGGCCGGGAGCTCATCACCCGCTCCTACACGGTCTGCCGCGGCTGCCAGCACTACCGCGAGGGCGGCGACGACCTCGAACCGGCGTGCACCGCCTGCGGGCGGCCGGCCGACGGGCCGGTGCGGGAATACTGCGTGCCCGAGTTCGGCTTCGTGGCCGACCCACGCACCGCGAGGCCAGGCACCGCCCCGCCGCTGCGCGTCTGGAACGGCGGCGTCCACGTGGTGTCCCTCGGCGCGGAGCTCAGCGAGAGCCGCTGGCGGTCGGCGGACGGCGCGATGGCCTGGTGCCACAGCGGCACCCGGGGCCGGCTCGTGTCGCTGTCCGAAGGGCCGGGCGGCGCGGGCTTCCTGCTCTGCGACTGGTGCGGCTGGGGCGGCGCCAACCACGGCCGCGCGCCCAAGTCGCACCTCAACCCGCTGCGCGGCAAGCCGTGCACAGGCCTGCTGCGCTGGCGGTCGCTGGCGCACACCTACGAGACCGACATTCTGCGCGTCCAGGTCGACGCGCCCGGTCTGGGCGCTACCGGCTCCGGCACCGACGAGCGGGCGCGCTGGCACTCGCTGCTCTACGCGCTGCTGGAAGGCTGCGCCGAGGGCCTGGAGATCAGCCGGGGCGACATCGACGGCGTCGTGCACGCAGGTGCCGACCAGCGCAGTGGTCTGGTGCTGTTCGACACCGTCCCCGGCGGGGCGGGCAGCGCGGCGCGTATCGCCGGGTCGCTGGATATCGTCGTCGACTCCGCGCTGCGGCGGGTAAGCGCGTGCGACTGCGGCCTCGAAACATCCTGTTACGGCTGCCTACGGACCGCCGGCAACGAGCGCTACCATGAGGATTTGTCGCGCGGCGTAGCCCTGACCATTCTCCGGTCGTTGTCCGGACTGCGCGTCGACGATGACCGAGATGACTGAGCAGCATACCGAGCACCGTCTGTGAGCCATTCCGACCGCGTATTTGCTGGGATACCGAAACCATGACAACGACAAGCGCCCAGGACCCACCGGGCACGCCGGGCGGCGCTTTCGGTATCGCGGCGTTCACCGCCGACGACCGCCTGCGCCTGTTCCACTTCGCCGCCACCGAGAAGCGCCACGAATACCTGTGGCTGCTGCGTGCCCTCGACCGGGCACGCGCCGACTACCAGGTGCTGGTGCACGTGGCCGATGCCCAGGCGGCGCTCGACGCCCTGGCCGAGGAGCGCCCGGACGCGCGGGTGCCCGACGTCCAGTCCCTGCTGGACTCGCTCGCCGACTGGAAGGTCCTCGACCGTTCCTACGACGGCACCCGGGCCGCGAACCTGGCCGAGTACCGCAACCGGCACTACGTCTACCAGTTCACCCAGGCGGGCTACCGCGCCTACCGGGCGGTGGAGGACGTGCTGTCCGCCAGCCTGGAGGACGCGCAGCTGTCGCGGCTGGTCTTCCCCGACATCCTGGCGGACCTGCGGGCGCTCGCCGAGGCGGTGCGCGAGGGCGACGCGCCGGAGGTGTACCGCAAGCTGTCCCGCCTCGATGGCGTCCTCGCGGACATGGCGCAGCGCGCCGCCCGGTTCTACCTGATGCTCGGCGACCTGTCGCGGACGAATGACACCCGCCCCGAGGTCTTCCTCGCGCACAAGGACGCCCTGCTCGCCCATATGCGCGAGTTCCATTCCGAGCTCAGCAGGTACGCGCCGCTGCTCGCCGACGCGGTCGAGGCGGTGGGCGCCGAGGGAGCGGACCGGGTCGCGACGCTGGCCGCCGAGGCCGACGACTCCCTCTTCCGCTCCCACGACCGGACCGCGGAGTGGCGACGGCGCTGGGCCGGCCTTGTCCAGTGGTTCGGTACCTCCCCGGGGGCAGCGCAGCGGGCCAGCGAGGCGGACCGGCTGCAGGACGCGACGATCACCGCCATCGCCAACGTCACCGCCTTGCTGCGGCGGGTGACGGAGTCGAGGAGGGGCGGCGTCAGCCGCGAGAGCCAGCTGCGCCACCTCGCGCAGTGGTTCACCAGCCTGCCCGCCGACACCGACGCGCACGCGTTGTACCAGGCGGTTTTCGGTCTCGGCGGGCCGCGGCACGTCGCGGCCGGCTACGAGGACCCCGAGCTGATCCCCAGCAGGCAGTCCTGGTGGGAGGCCGAGCCGGTGGCGCTCTCACGCACTCTCGTGCGGGTCGGCCGCAGAGCCGGGCTGCAGGGCCCCGGCCGGCTCCAGCGCGACGAGGCGGCGAAGGAGTGGCTGCGCGCCGAGCAGCTCAAGGCCACCACACAGCGCCGTTCCGCGATGGGGCAGCTCGCCGACAGCGGCGCCCACGACCGCGTCCTCGACGAGGCGGAGACCGAGGCCCTGCTCAGCCTGCTCAGCATCGCCCTGGTCGCCCGGGTGCCGGTCAGCCGGACCGTCGGCCCCGGCCCGGTCGCCGCCGGCTCCTCCGACGGCGTGCGCCTCACGCTGCGCCCCGCGCCAGGCGTCACGACCGTGCGGACGGTCCGCGGCAGGCTGCACCTCGACAGGCTGGCGATCGAGATCAGGAGCGCCGGCTCGGGGCTGGTCGCGCCCGCGGCGGCGGTCCCGGCGTGAGGGTCGCGGAGAAGGTCAGCGCCTTAGATCTCGACGAGTACCAGCAGGCCGCCCGTCAGGTGCTGCGCCATCCGCTCATCACGGCGTCCTACCCGGACAGGGCCACCCTTCCGCTGGTCCGCAAGTGGGCATCGCAACTGCGCGTGGACCTCGCCGAGACGCTCGGGTACACCCTGGTCACGGGCGGCGACACGGTCCGGCTGCGCCGCGTCCAGGACACCCTCGACGCGACCCACCCGGCGTACACCCGGGCGAAGAAGCCCTTCGACCGCCGCCGCTACGCCTACCTCGTGCTCGCCCTGTCGGTGCTGGGCCGCGCCGGCACCCAGATCGCCCTGTCCGAACTCGCCGACGCGGTGGCCGCCGAGGCCGGACGTGTCGACGGCCTCGGCATGGACACCGAGCGGAAGCCCGACCGGGACGCCTTCGTGGACGCGGTCGCGTGGCTCGAGACGCGGGGCGCGCTGCGGATGGCCGACGGCAGCGCCGTGGACTGGGTCAACGACCCCGAACACGCCGAGGCGCTCTACGACATCGACCGGGAGATCACCGGGGCGGTCTACGCCCCGAGCCGTGTCCTGCAGCACCTGAACTCGGTGACCGACCTCCTCGGCGACGCCGCGAGCGCGGGCCCGGAGCAGGGCATCAACGCCGAGCGCCGCCGCACCGGGCGCCGGGCTCGCCGCCTAGCCCTGGAACAGCCCGTCGTCTACTACGCCGACGTCGACGAGGGCCTGCGCGGCCAGTTGCGGGCCCCTGCCCTCGCCGAGGACCTGGAACGCCTCACCGGGCTGCCGCTGGAACGCCGCGCCGAGGGAGTCGCCCTGATCAACACGGGCGGCCGGCTCACCGACGTCACGTTCCCCGGCACCGGCACGGTCGCCCAAGCGGCGCTGCTGCTGTGCGCCCGGATCGCCGGCTACCTGGCGTCCAGCCGGCACCGCGTCGAGTTGCTGCCCGCCGCCACGGCGGCCGAGCGGCTCGCCGACGCTTCCGCCCGCATCGACGCGGCGCTGCCCGCGCGCTCTGGTGTCACCGCCCTGCTCGCGGACGCCGATCAGGCCGCGGCCACCGACAGCGCCACAGCCACTGACGGCACCGTGCGGCCCAGTGCCGCGGCGCCGCCCGGTGACGCCCTGCCTTCTGGTGACATCCTGCCTTCTGGTGACGTCGCGGCTGAGGCGACGAAGGCAGCCGGCCGCGAGGCCACCTATCCGTTCCTCAGCGACTCCTGGCTGCGGGCGGAGCTCACGAAACTGCTCAAGGAGTTCGGCCGCGGCATGTCCGAGCGCCAGATCGCCGACCCGGCCGGTCTCCTCGACGACGTCCTGCACCTGCTCGCCAGCGTGGGCTTCGTGGCCCGTACCGACGGCGGCGCCCTCATCCTGCCCCTGCTCGCCCGCTACCGGGGCGTCACGGCCCAGCTCAAGGAAACGATCAAGTGACCAGGTACGAGCCCACTCGGGCCGGCATCATCAACATGTGGGACTACCGGGACGAGGAGTTCTCGTTCGCCCGCGGCTGGCTGATCCTGCGCGGGCCGAACGGGTCCGGCAAGACCAAGGCCCTCGAAGTCCTCTTCCCCTTTGTCCTCGACGGCCGGATCGACCCGAAGCGGCTCAACCCGTTCGCCGCCGGGGACCGGACGATGAAGTCCAACCTGCTGTACCGGGGCGTGGACAACGCGGTCGGCTACGTCTGGCTTGAGTTCCGCCACCGCGACACGAGGCAGGCGGTGACCGTCGGCATCGGGCTGCACGCCCAGCGACACCGGGACATACCGGTGCGCTGGCACTTCGTCGCCGACGGCCGGGTCGGCGAGGACTTCTCGCTGCTCACCGACGACGACCGGCCGATGACGCGCAAGCAGCTCGCCGAGGAGATCGGCGACGCGAACATCCACGCCTCGGCGACGGACTACCGGGCCGCGATCGACGCCCGGCTGTTCGGCCTCGGCGCCGAGCGCTACGAGCAGCTGGTCACCCTGATCCTCACGCTGCGCAGGCCACAGCTCGCCAAGAACCTCGACCCGGTCAGGCTGTCGGACACGCTGACCGACGGCCTGCGGCCCGTGGACGACGACCTCATCAACGAGGCGGCGCGCAGCTTCGACGACATGGAGACGGTCACCCGCACGCTGGAGGGCCTGGTGGCCGCCGACGAGGCGACCGCCGCGTTCCTCGCCAGCTACACGACCTACCTGCGCACCCACGCCCGCGCCGCCGCCGACGCGCTGACCCGCCGACGCGAGGCGACGCAGGCCCAGCGCGCCGCGACCGTGGCGGACGAGGATGCCGAGCGGGCCGCGCAGGACGGGCAGCGGGCCGCCGAGAACCGCCGCGAGCAGGCCGAGACGGCCGTCGCCGGGCTACGCGGCCGGATCGAGCAGCTCAGGGCGAGCAACGCCTACCAGGCGGTCGAGCAGATGGGCGACCTGGAACGCCTGGTCCGCACCTGCCTGCAGACCGCCAACGAGACAAGGGCCGAGCTGGACCGCCGCCAAGCGGCAACCGCCCGCGCGCGGTCCGAGGCCGAGCGCGCGGGCGCCGAGCTGGCCGATCTCTCCGCGGCGGCGGCCCGCGCCGCGGCGGAGCTCCTCGACCATGCGGCGCGGGCGGGAATCGAGTGGCAGGCCGCCGACGCCGAGGTGGCCGGCGTGGTACGGCGGGCCGGCGCCCGCGCTGCCGTCCGCCTCGAGAACGTCCGGGCCGTCCGCGCGCCCGATGCCGAGCACCGCAAGGCCGAGCAGTCCCGTGACCTCGCCCGGATCGCCCTTGACCGCGCCACGCAGGCCCTCACCGACGCCGAGCAGGCCGAGCGGGCCGCCGACGGCGCGGTCGCCAGCGCCGTCGAGGCCGCCGGGCAGGCCCTGGCCGCCTGGTCGTCCCGGCACTCCGGGCTGTTGCCCACGCACGGCTGGGCGGACCTCACCGAGGCGCTGGGCGACGCGCTGGCCCAGTTCGGCGAGCCGGACGCGGCGCTGCCGGAGAGCACGTACAACGCCGGGACCGCCCCGGCGGAACACCAGGTCCGCGACGAGCAGGCGGCCCTGCGCGCCCGGCACACCGCCCTCGTCGCGCAGCGGAAGGCCGTGGCCGCCGAGCGGGACGCCATCGCCGCCGAGCGGGACGACGCCCCGCCGCGACGTCCCGGACGGGCCGCGGACCGCATGGATGTCACCGGCGCCCCGCTGTGGCGCCTGGTCCGCTTCGCGCCCGGCGTCGACGACACGCGGGCGGCGGCGATCGAGGCGGCCCTCGAGGCCAGCGGCATGCTCGACGCCTGGGTGTCGCCGGACGACCACGCCAGCCTCCTGGCCGCGCCCGGCTATGACGGGTACCTGGTCCCCGGGACAGCCATCACCGGGCCGAACCTCACCGACGTGCTGGAACCCGAGGACGACACACCCGTGCCACGGGGACTGGTCACCGCCATCCTGGCGTCAGTCGCGCTCGACGGGAGCCTGTTCTCCAGCGCTGCCGTGACCGGCAGCGATGGGTGCTACTCGCAGGGCATCATCGCCGGACGGCACCACAAGGAGCACGCCGAGTACATCGGCGCGACCGCCCGCGCCCACCGCCGCGCCGCGCGGATCGCCGAGTGCGACGCGAGGATCGCCACGCTGACCGCCGAAATCGCCGGCCTCGACGAGCGGGCGCGAGCGCTCGCCGACGCCCTGGCCGCGTTCGGTGACGCCCGCGCGGACCTGCCCGCGACCGGTCAGATCGCCGGCGCCCAGCGGGAGCACAACCGGGCCGCCGGGCATCTGCGCAGTGCCCGGCATGCCGCTGAGCAGGCTCGGGTGAGCTTCGACGAGTCCGTCGCCGCCGTCACCGTGACTGAGCGCGCCCTGCGCCGGGCCGCTGCCGACAGCATGCTCACCCCCGAGAGCGCCGACCGGGTCGAGGACGCGACCCGCCGTTTCGAGGCAGCCGCCCGCGACCTCGAAGCCAGGTACCGGGAACGCGGGCGGCAGGCCGACGCCGTCGCCGACGCCCGCGGCCGCGTCGAGCACGCCGCTGCGGAGGAACAGGCGGCCGCCGGCACGCACCGCTCCGCGTACCGCCGCCATGCCGAGGAGGACGCGAAGCTGCAGGCGCTGCGGGAGTCTGTCGGCGCCGAGGCCCAGGAGGTGCTGGTGCGGATCTCGGCGGCCGAGTCCGGGCTGGCCGCCGCGCAGGACGAGGAGAAGGCCGCCCGCGGCGCCGAGATGGAGGCGATCCGGCTGGCGTCCGCCGCTACCGAGCGGGTCGCCTCGGGCCGGGCGGCGCTGCGCGTCGCACTGGACGAGGAGCTCGCCACCGCCCGGAGACTGGCTCCGTTCGCGGCCCGGGAGCTGCTCGACGTGCTGGCGTGCCCGCCGGGGCTGCGGTGGCCCGCGAGCGAGGAGGAGTGGACGCGCGGCGAGACCCCGCCGGCAGCGCTCGCGATCCATGACGCGATCCTCACGGCCACCCGTGGCATGTCCGCGACCGAGACGTCGCAGAAGGCGTCGACCACCAGGCTGACCCGGGCGCTCGAGGAGCTGCAGGCGCAGCTCGCCGCGGCCGGCCAGGACTACCACCCCGCGTGGGACAGCCCGGACGGTGTGATCGTCGTGCGGATCGCTGACGAGCAGGGGCCGCTGCCCGCCGCGGCGTTCGCCAACCGGATCTCCGCCGCGCGCCGTGACCAGCACCTGCTGCTGTCCGACAGCGAGCAGCGGATCCTCGAGGACGCGCTGCTGACCCGGCTGGCACAGCAGATCCACGACCGCACCGTCGACGCGCGCGACCTGATCCGGGCGATGAACAGGGAGATGCGCGAGCGGCGGATGTCGTCGGGCAAGAAGGTCGGCGTGAGCTGGCAGATGTCCGATGCCCTCGACGCCGAGCAGCGGGCGGTCGTGAGCCTGCTCGACACGGAATCCTCCCGCCTGGCGCCGGATTCGCTCGCCCGGATGCGGGCGCACTTCGCCGATCGGATCAAGACCGAGCGGGCGCGCCACCGGGACCAGCCCTACCGCGAGCTCCTCGCCTCCGTGCTGGACTACCGGCGCTGGCGGCAGTTCTCGTTCCGTCTGGTGGGCCCCGAGGGCGAGGAGGAGACGCTTACCCGGGCCAGGCACAGCAGGCTGTCCGGCGGCGAGCAGTCGGTGTCGCTGCACCTGCCGCTGTTTGCGGCGGCGCACGCGACCCTGAACACGGCGCGCCCGGACGCGCCCCGCCTGCTCGCTCTCGACGAGGCGTTCGCCGGGGTGGACGACACCGGCCGCGCCGAGCTCATGTCCCTGGCGGCGCAGTTCGACCTCGACCTGTTCATGACCGGCTACGACCTGTGGGCGACCTCGGCCGCGGTCCGCGCCGCCGCGCACTACGACCTCGCGCACTCCCCCGTCCAGCACACGGTCAGCGCCCTGCTGCTGGTGTGGGATGGCAGTGAGCTGATCGCCGACGAGACCGGCACCCTTACCGCTCTCCTCGGCTCCCCGGGCACGCGGCGCGCGGCCACCTCGCCCCACCTCCTCCTGGCACCCCAGGCGTGACCGCCCGCAGATGATCGCATCGTCGGGAAGCGGCCGGTCCGGCCTCGCGAACAACTCGGCCCCCGCGTCGTGTTCGGGCCCAAGGCGCGCGGGCGTCGGTCACCCGTTGAGGAGGGTGATGCAGCGCCCGGCCGGGCTGGTCACGGTGGTGATCGCGGTGCGTTCGTCGATGGGAGGCGCGTTCGTGCGCTGGTCGAAGATCACAAGGGTGCCGATCGGCAACTGGAGCCGGTCGAGGTAGCGGTCCAGCTGCAAGAGCCCGGCCTTGAGCGGGTTGGATCTGCCGGTGCGCCAGGCCTTGATCTCAAAACCCTCGCGCTGGACCTGCCACGGTCCCCCACGGGGTGCGTAGGGCCAGCGGAGATGAAGGTCGATGCGGCCGGAGCCGAGCGCGTATTCGCGTTCGACCTGGCCGGTACCGTTGACGGCGCGCTGGAGGTAGCCCATGAGAATGAGCTGGGGCGCGGCCTCGTCGTAGTAGCCGCGGCTGGTGAGGAACTCGCCGTTCTCGATCCACCAGACCGCGAAGTCGGCGAGGACTCGCGGAAGATCGAAACTGCCGTCCGGGCGGACGAAGGTGCGGGGATCGGTGGTGATGCTCTCCTGCACGGAGGACGACAGGACGCGGACGATGACCTCGCGGTAGATCGGATTCGCGGCCCGTACGGGTGGGTCGGGCGCGATGAGGCCGAGATCGCGGACATAGCTGACGTCGTCGTCGTACGGGTCGAGGACGAGCGGGTCCCCGGCGATCAACGGAGCGATGATCTCACGGACACGGGGCTCGGCCAGCTTGGAGGCCAGCGAGTCCAGGTGGGTGGCGCGCGCAAGGACGAGCCGTTCCTTCGCGGCCTCGAGATGCTCACGTGTGATCGTCTCTGTGGCGGGCACGGCCATCTCCTCGACGACCTCGCGGGCCAGCGCGTTGACCAGCCACGGCTGGCCGCCCGTGAGCTCGTAGGCGTGCTCGACCGCGCCCGGCGCGAACGGCTGGCCGGTGGCGGCGGTGTGCTGACCGTAGAGCTCCGCCACCTCGTCCGCGGTGAAGTCGCCCAGCCTAAGTGACTTGAGTTTGATGTTGAACGGGCTCGACGTGCCCAGCCGCGACGGGTCACCACCGGCCGCAGCCTTGTAATCACGGACATCGCGGAGACCACACAGCACGACCGACGCTGGGAAGGGCGCTGTGGAGCGGGCGTTGTAGCCGTCCCGCACCTGGCTGAGCACGCTGATCAGCGACTGGCCTTGAAGGGCGTCGATCTCGTCGAAGAACAGGACGAGCGGACGTGGGCAGATCCGGGCCCAGGCTCCGAGCGCCTCGACGATCAGGGTGCCGTCGGAGGTCTCCGGCCACGGCGCCGGCCGCAGCTCCGCAGGCAGGGTGTCCTCGGCGCTGGAGCGGAGCCGGTCGAGAATCGCCCGGGACGCGGCGCGGATGTCGTCTCCCCAGGCGCGCCCGGTCTCGCAGGAGACGTGCACCGCGGCGTACTGGCCCCGCGTGGTCAGGTCGGCCGCGAGTGCGCGGAGCGCCGTCGTCTTCCCCGTCTGGCGGGGCGCGTGGACGACGAAGTAGGCCTTGAGATCCACCAACCCGGGTGCCTCCGGGAGGCGGGACAGCGCCGGAATCATGTAATGCTCCGCGCGGATGCACGGCCCAGCCGTGTTGAACCGACGGCTCACCAGTCCTCCTCCCCCGCCCGGCTCGTGACTTCACCACCAGCCTATCCGCGATCGACGATCTATCTGTGTGCTCAGTGATTCCGCCCTGACCAGTCGCGAGCGCGCGGACGGACCGAGCGCACATCGACGGCGGCGGAGGGGCGCGCCGCCTTTGTCACCCAGCTCGGCCGTGCCGTCCGGCAGCTACGTCAGCAGCGTCGAACCGCTGGCAATGCAGGTAAAATGCCTGCATGACTGCGATCACAATCCGCGATGTCCCGGAC
Source organism: Protofrankia sp. CiP3 (assembly GCF_917627345.1). Classification (NCBI taxonomy): domain Bacteria; kingdom Bacillati; phylum Actinomycetota; class Actinomycetes; order Frankiales; family Frankiaceae; genus Protofrankia; species Protofrankia sp. CiP3. Next base: position 23,948 of record NZ_CAKJTM010000045.1, read on the forward strand.
CTGACCCTGGATGCGCTGAAGCTCAAGGCGGCGCAGACGGGCCGCAGCCTGCAGGCCTACCTGCTCGACCTCGTCACCCGCGACGCCCGGACACCGGCCCTGGCCGAGATGATGGCCCGCCTCGACCGCGAGACACACACCGATCTCGCGACCTCCGACATCCTCGCCGCGATCGACAAAGGCAGACAACGCGGATGACCGCCCCGGAAGCCGTCATCGACTGCTCGGCTCTGATCCGCACACTGACCGATCATGGCCCGACCGGCCAGGCGGTCCGCCACCGCCTCGCCGGCCTGACTACATTGGCCGCACCCGGTCTCCTCGACTACGAACTCCTCTCGGCCCTGTTCGGGATGGTCCGCGGCCGGAAGCTGTCCGCGCCGGAGGCGGAGAAGGCCATCGGCGACTACCAGCGCCTGCCCTTCGTACGGCACGAGACGCTGATCCTCTGGAAACGCGTCCGCGACCTGCACCACAACCTGAGCGCCTACGACGCCCAGTACGTTGCCCTCGCCGAGGCCCTGGGACTCCCACTGATCACCAGCGACGCCCGCCTCGACCGTGGCGCCGCCGCCACCTGCTCCATCGAAGTCTTCGCATAGACCGACACAACCGGACGCCGGGACCGGCGCCACTGGCGGCCGGGCCGCCGCGAGGCGGGTCTTCACCTGCGCGCAAACGGCTCGGTCAGATACGGGATGACAGTCATGTCCGCCATGACGGACACGTGTCGGTACCATGACCTATCTGTGGAGGCGAGCGCGGGAACCGAGATGATTGACGTCCCGTCAGGGCAGGTGACGCTGTCGGACCGGCGATCCCAGCGCAGCTGGTCGGTCGAGCTTGCGGCGTACCAGCTTGCGGCGTTCCCGGTGACCCAGACGCGATACGCCCAGGTCACCGGCCAGCGGCCGAGCGCGGCGCGAGGTGATCAGCTGCCCGTCGAGGGCGTTTCCTGGTGGGACGCCGTCAGGTTCTGCAACGTTCTGTCACAGCACGAGGGGCTGGCCCCGGCGTACCGCTTCGATGCTGACGTCGATGGTGTCGAGTGGGACACGTCCGCCAAGGGATACCGGCTACCGACCGAGGCCGAGTGGGAGCATGCATGTCGTGCCGGCACCGCCAGCGCGCGGTATGGGCGGCTCGACGAGATCGCTTGGTATCGCGGGAATTCGCGCGAGCGGATTCACGACGTGGGCGGCAGACAGCCCAATGCGTGGGGCTTTTACGACATGCTGGGCAATGTCTGGGAGTGGTGCTGGGACGTCTACGACGCCGAGGTCTACGGCACCTACCGGGTGCTCCGTGGCGGCGGGTGGTTCGACGAGAACTGGAGCTGCCGGGCCTCGGTTCGCCGTCGAAGCCACCCAGCCTTCCAGATCGACGACGTAGGATTCCGCATCGCGCGCTCCACCACCCCCACGAATACGGTCAGCGGACGCGCCGGGCCTCCGAAACCGCCAGGCATTCGGAACACTCGTTCGATTCGGTAAATGATGTTCCGACCGGCGTGGTCACTGGGCATTGTCCCTGGTCAGCGCCTGGGTAGCGACCGACGACACCAACGCGAGGTGCCTGCCCGCGAGAGTGCTCGCGGTGAGTGCAATGACCGCTCCCGCCCGAAACGCCGTACCAGTCATCGCGCCTTCTATACCTAGCAGTATTATGCATCGTACTTCCAGGGTATCGAACGGAGTGAGGCTTGGTGAAGGTCGGCAAGGATCTGGTGGCCGCCTCGGCGACGCCGTTGGTGCTCGGCATCCTGGCCGAGGAGGAGAGCTACGGCTACGCGATCCTCAAGCGGATCAACGAGTTGTCGGGTGGTGAGCTGGACTGGACCGAGGGCCTGCTCTACCCGTTGCTGCACCGGCTGGAGCGCCTCGGATGTGTGGAGTCCAGCTGGCAGTCGGTGACGGGCGAGCGGCGGCGCAAGTACTACCGACTCACCGAGGCGGGCCTGGCCGAGCTGGCCGAGCAGCGCCGTCAGTGGGCCACGGTCATGGACGCGCTCAAGGGAATCTGGCTGGGTCTTGGCGACCGCGGGACGCTGACGGCGATCCCGCTGGAGGGCCGGGCATGACGGCGCGGGAGGGGCAGGAGGAGCTTGAGGCGCAGCTCGCGCAGTGGCGCCAGTACGTGGGGCGTCGCCGGGAGATGCGGCCGCCCGACGCCGACGAGCTCGAGGACCATCTCCGTGGTTGCGTGGACGAGCTCGTCGAGGCCGGCCTGAACACGGATGAGGCGTTCCTGGTCGCGGTCAAACGGATGGGTAGCCTCGACGACCTGTCCCGTGAGTTTGCCCGGGAGCACTCCGAACGGCTGTGGAAGCAGTTGGTCCTGACCGCAAGCCCAGCCGCGGACGCGCGGTCACGGCGGGACCTGAGGGTGATGGCCTTCTGCGCGGCGGGTGCCGCACTGTCCATCAAGGCGCCGGAGCTGTTCGGGGTGAGTCTGGACAACAACGCGGCAGCCGTATTTTACGGGCCGAACGTCAGCCTGCTCGTGCTGCCCTGGCTCGCGGGTTTCCTCGCCTGGCGCCGGCAGGCCCGACGCTCACTGATCGGGATACTGGTGGCGCTGTTCGCGCTCGGCGCCGTCGCGGCCAACGCCTACCCCCTGGCGGACAGGTCACAGTCGCTGGTCATCACCAGCATCCACCTGCCCATCGCCCTGTGGCTCGTGGTGGGCCTGGCCTACGTGGCCGACGGCTGGGGGTCGTCCCGCCGACGCATGGATTTCATCCGCTTCACCGGTGAATGGTTCATCTACTTCGTCCTCATGGCTCTCGGCGGCGGTGTACTCACCGCGTTCACGACCGGCGCGTTCAAGGCCATCGGGATCGTTCCGCAGGAGTTCATCGCGCAATGGCTCCTTCCATGCGGCGCTGCGGCCGGGGTCGTCGTGGCCGGATGGCTCGTCGAGGCCAAGCAAAGCGTCGTCGAGAACATCGCTCCGGTGCTCACCCGGCTGTTCACTCCGCTGTTCACAGCGGTCCTGCTCGCCTTCCTCATCGCCGTCGGCTGGACCAGCAACGGCATCGACGTCGAACGCCAAGCGCTGATCCTGTTCGACCTGCTCCTGGTCATCGTGCTGGGGTTGCTCCTCTACTCGATCTCAGCCCGCGACCCACTGGCCCCACCCGATCTGTTCGACAAACTGCAGCTCGCCCTCGTGGTAAGCGCGTTGGCCATCGACGTGCTGGTACTTCTGGCTGTCACCGGGCGCATCACCGAATACGGCACCACACCCAACAAGGCCGCGGCCCTCGGCGAGAACGTCATCCTGCTCGGCAACCTCGTCTGGTCAGCGTGGCTGTTGCTGGGGCTCGTGCGTCGACGCGTCCCGTTCACGACGCTCGAACGCTGGCAGACCGGCTACCTGCCCGTCTACGCCGCCTGGGCCTGGATCGCGACCCTCGTCTTCCCGCCGCTGTTCAGCTACGCCTGACCCGCCCAGCAGGCGGCGCCTGCCAGCTGGGCCGCCACCCACCGCCCAGCCCACGCCTGCGGTGGCTCCCTCCGCCGCCTCGCGACACGGCGCACCCCAGCCCCGCCTCTTGATCTACACCCCTACTGCCGGGCACTCTTAGAAGTACAGTTCTTAGAAGTACAGTTCTATTTCTCCGGCTGGTGGCGGTGGCAGTGACGGATGTGATCGAGAAGCCTGCGCACATGTTCGACCGCGACTTCGAGTGGGGCCACCTGGTGCGCTTCGCGGCCCGGGTGGGCGGGCCCGCGCAGCTGGGGGTGGTCAGCGGGCGGCGGCGGCAGGGCAAGACGTTCCTGCTGGAGGAGCTGGCCCGCCAGACCGGTGGGCTCTATTTCGGCGCCACCGAGGCGACCGGGACCGAGTCACGGGCGCTGTTCGCCGAGGCGCTCGCGGAGGCGACCCGGCTGCCGACGCCGCCGCGGTTCGCAACCTGGGACGAGGCCGTTCGGTACCTGTTCTCGGTCGGTGCGACCTTTCCGGGCCCGGTGGTGATCGACGAGTTTCCCTACCTGAGTGCGGTGTCGCCGGCGCTGCCGTCGATCCTGCAGCGAGAGCTCGACCGCGCCGCATCGGCGGCTCAGCGCGGCGAGCCGGGACTGTCACTGTTGCTGTGTGGCTCGGCGCTGTCGGTGATGGGCCGGCTGCTGGCCGGCAGCGCGCCGCTGCGCGGCCGGGCGAACCTGGAAGTCGTGGTCCACCCGTTCGAGTACCCTTTGGCGGCTCAGTTTTGGGGCATCACGGATCCGCGGCTGGCGGTCGCGCAGCACGCCGTCGTCGGCGGCACCCCGGCCTATCGCAGGTTCGTCAACGACGACGTCCCCGCCGGTCCCGGCGACTTCGACGACTGGGTGTTGCGCACGGTCCTCAACCCGGGCAGCCCGCTGTTCCGGGAGGCCCGCTACCTGCTCGACGAGGAGGCCGGCGTCCGCGATTCGGCGATGTACCACTCGGTGCTCGCCGCTGTCGCCGGCGGTTCCAACACCCGCGGCGGCATCGCGAGCTACGTCGGCCGGAAGGCCACCGACATCTCCCACCACCTGGGTGTCCTGGAGGATTGCGGGCTGCTGCGCAGGGAGGAGGACCTGTTCCGCCAGGGCCGGGCGGTGTACCGGATCGCCGAGCCGCTGATCGTCTTCTACCAGGTCGTCATGAGGCCCCGCTGGGGGTTCCTGGAAAGTGGCCGGGCCGCCGCGGTCTGGCGTGACGCCCGCCCTCGCTTCTCCGCGCAGGTCCTCGGCCCCCATTTCGAGCAGCTCTGCCGTGACCACGCGGCCTTCGCCCCGCCCGGCCTGTTCGGCGAGCTCCCCGGCGAGGTCTGCGCCGGTGTCGTTGCCGACCCCGAGCGCAGGACCAAGATCCAGATCGACGTGGCCGTGCTGGCCCCACCGGTGCCCGGCGAGCCCCGCCGCATCCTGTCTCTCGGCGAGGCGAAATGGGGCGACATCATGGGCTCCCGCCACGTCGACCGGCTCCGCCGCGCTCGCGACCTGCTCGCCGCCCGCGGCTACGACACCCGTGACACCACTCTGACCTGCTACAGCGGCGCTGGCTTCGACCCGTCCGTCACCGCCGCCACAGCC
>NZ_CAKJTM010000045.1:29132-31615 GCF_917627345.1 Protofrankia sp. CiP3
GACCAGCTCTACGGCGTGTTTCGGAAGTCGTCGTTCGATCAGGAAGCGGCGACACGGCGGCCAGCACCAATGCGTTAGCCCCGCGCCAGGGTTCGACGCTCTGGGGGCACCGGGCAGGCTCAGTTTCAGGGCCACCAGCGCTGCACACGCAGCAGCGACGAGACGACCGCGGCTGCGAGCAGGTCGCGCCCTTCCTCGATCGAAAGGACGGCTGGAAGAACATCGATCACGGCATCCCGTCCTGCTAACGATGCGGCGGTCAGAGCCTGGGCGAGGACCGGTCCGCGCTGGTCAGGAGACAGATAGGGCGCCAACCCGGCCAACACCCGCGCCCGGGCAGCCGGCCAGTCGATGGCGGTGGCGACAGTCAAAGCCTGGACGAGAACCGGCCCGCGCTGGTCAGGAGGCAGATACGGCGCCAGCCCAGCCAACACCCGCGCCTGGGCCTCCCGACAGTCAATAGCGGTGGCGGCACTCAAAGCCTGAGCGAGCTGATCGGGAGGCAGATACGGTGCCAGCCCAGCCAACACCCGCGCCTGGGCCTCCCGACAGTCAATAGCGGTGGCGGCACTCAGAGCCTGAGCGAGCTGATCGGGAGGCAGATACGGTGCCAGCCCGGTCAACACCCGCACCCGAGCCTCCGGACAGTCAATAGTGGCGGCGGCGCTCAGAGCCTGAGCGAGGACCGATCCACGCTGGTCAGGAGGCAGGTGAGGTGCCAGCCCGGTCAACGCCCGCACCCGGGCCTCCCGACAGTCAATAGCGGTGGCGGCACTCAAAGCCTGAGCGAGGAGGTCGGGAGGCAGGTACGGTGCCAGCCTGGTCAACGCCCGCGCCCGAGCCTCCGGGCGGTCGACAGCGGTGGCGGCACTCAAAGCCTGAGCGAGCTGGTCGGGAGGCAGGTACGGTGCCAGCCTGGTCAACGCCCGCGCCCGAGCCTCCGGGCGGTCGACAGCGGTGGCGGCACTCAGAGCCTGAGCGAGGAGGTCGGGAGACAGGTACGGTGCCAGCCTGGTCAACGCCTGCGCCCGGGCGTCCGGCCGGTGGATGGTGGTGGCTGCGGTCAAAGCCTGGGCGAGGACCGGCCCACGCTGGTCAGAGGGCAGGTACGGTGCCAACCCGGTCAACACCCGCACCCGGGCCTCCGGCCAGTCGATAGTGGTGGCTGCGGTCAAAGCCTGGGTGAGGAGCGGCCCACGCTGGTCAGGGGGCAGGTACGGTGCCAGCCTGGTCAACACCCGCACCCGGGTGTCCGGCCAGTCGATGGTGATGGCGGCACTCAAAGCCTGAACGAGCAGGTCAGAAGGCAGATGAGGTGCCAACCCGATCAACGCCCGTACCCGGGCGTACGGCCAGCCGATGGCGGCAGCGGCACTCAGAGCCCGGGCAAGCAGGCCAGGAGGCAGGTAGGGTGCCAATCCGATCAGCACCTGCGCCCGAGCGTACGGATCGTCGATAGCGGCAGCGGCACTCAAAGCCTGAACGAGCAGCTCAGAAGGCAGATGAGATGCCAACCTCGTCAACACCTGCGCCCGAGCCTCCGGGTGGTCGATGGTGATAGCAGCACTCAAAGCCTGAGCAAGCAGGTCAGGAGGCAGATGGGGCGCCAACCTGGTCAACACCTGCGCCCGAGCCTCCGGGTGGTCGATGGCGGTGGCGGCACTCAAAGCCTGAACGAGCAGGTCAGGAGGCAGATGGGGCGCCAACCTGGTCAACGCCTGCGCCCGAGCGTACGGCAGGTCGATAGCGGTGGCTGCACTCAAAGCCTGAACGAGCAGCTCAGAAGGCAGATGAGATGCCAACCTCGTCAACACCTGCGCCCGAGCGCACGGCCAGTCGATAGCAGTAGCAACACCCAGAGCCTGAGCGAGCAGGTCAAAAGACAAATAAGGCGCCAACCCGATCAACACCTGCGCCCGAGCCTCCGGGTGGTCGATGGCAGTAGCAGCACTCAGAGCCTGAGCGAGCAGGCCAAGAGACAAATGAGGCGCCAACCCGATCAACACCTGCGCCCGGGCCTCCGGGTGGTCGATGGCAGTAGCAGCACTCAGAGCCTGAGCGAGCAGGTCAGGAGGCAGATGAGATGCCAGCCTCGTCAACGCCCGCGCCTGGGCGTACGGCAGGTCGATAGTGGTAACGGCGGTCAGAGCCTGGGCGAGGACCGGCCCACGCTGGTCGGGGGGCAGGTAAGGTGCCAGCCTGGTCAACGCCTGCGCCCGGGCCTCCGGGTGGTCGATAGTGATGGCGGCGCTCAAAGCCTGAGCACACTGGTCAGGGGGCAGGTAAGGCGCCAGCCCGATCAACGCCCGCGCCTGGTCGTCCGGCCAGTCGATGGTGATAGCGGCGCTCAGCGCAGCCCGGGCGAGAACCGGCCCACGCTGCTCAGGGGGCAGGTGATGTGCTAGCCCGATCAACGCCTGCGCCCGGGCGTCCGGCCAGTCGATGGTGATAGCGGCGCTCAGAGCCTGAGCGCGCTGGTCGGG
>NZ_CAKJTM010000045.1:32210-35484 GCF_917627345.1 Protofrankia sp. CiP3
CAGAGCCTGGGCGAGGGCCAGTCCGTGCTGGTCGGGGGGCAGGTGGGGTGCCAGCCGGACCAACGCCCGCACCCGAGCCTCCGGCCAGTCGATAGTGATGGCGGCGCTCAGAGCCTGAGCGAGAACCGGCCCACGCTGGTCAGGGGGCAGATGGGACGCCAACCCGGCCACTGCCTCCGCCCGGCCAGCCGGATCCGGTATGGCCTGGGCGTAGGCGAGCGCACGGGCCGGGGGCCACAACCCAGCCTCGACGAGTCGAACCAGCAGCGGCGGGGGGATGTTCGCGGCCAGACTGGTGATCGAGCCGAAGAGCAGCGCGTAGCCGACCTGCCGGCCAAGCCCCCGGGGATCATCCGCGGGATGCCGCGTCCGGGCATCCTGCCAGGCGGCACGAACATCGGCCAGATAGTCACCCGTGCTGCCCTGGCTCTCGTGGGCGACATACCAGACGCTCTCCGCCCGGCCATCACAGGTGGGACGTTCCGCGGCCAAGAGCGCATCGACCGTCTCCGGCTCACCCGCGGCCAGCAGATGCACGATCAACGCTGACATACCGTAACGATCCACGGCGTCGAACCCCAGACGGCCCCCCAAGGCGGGCAGAGCGGTATCCAGACCACCCCACCGGGACAGGAAACACCGGGCCAGCACGCCATGAACCTGCTCACGCTGCTCAGCAAGCAGCGTCGCACGAGCGTAGTCAAACAGCAGGTCATGCAGGGTGAACGTGTCGCTGGCGGGGTCGATCTGCACGAGGCTGTGCCGACCAAGCCTGCTCAGCAGATCCTCGGCATCCAGCTCATCAAGGCCACTTGTGGCCTGCCACAGCAGGACCGCCACCGCCACCGGCACCGGCCCGCGGCCCTCGAAGACCACCAGCTCCCGGAACCGGTCCGCGTCCGGCTCGCCGAGCGCCGCAACAGAGGCATCCAGCGCGGCGAGCAGACCCTGGGGATAGTCGGAGAGCCGGCCCACGAACCAGGCAAGATCAGCACGGCGGAGCCGTGCCGTGACCACGGCCCACCGCCGACCCTCAGCAACCATGCCCCCCATCACGGCGAGGGCCAGCACCAGACCGCCGCACCGGCGGACGATCTCGTCGGCCTCCTCGGGCAGGCCGGTAACCTCGCACCCGGCGTAGCGGGCCAGCACCCGGCGCGCCATCTCGTTGTTGACCTGTTCGAGCCGATAGTCCTTGTTGTCGGCGAACAGGACCTCCCGGTCACGGGTGGTTACCAGCAAACGGCTTCCCGCCGGCACCGGCAACCCCGCCAGCACCTCACGATCCCAGACGTTGTCCGCCACGATCAGGCACACCGCACCCGCCAGTACCTCCCGCAGCCGCGCTGTCCCCACCCGCACGTCCACGACCGGCTCGGGGAAACCGAACGCGGCCAGGACCTGCGTCTGAAGGGCAGCCAGGTCCGGACGCGGGGTGACCTCGACCCACACAATCCCGTCCGGGAACGCCGCCCGGACCCCATCGTCGTGCACCAGCGCACGGGCCAGCGTTGACTTGCCCGCGCCTCCCATCCCCACGATCCCGACGACCGGGCCGGTTGAGCGGCCGGTCAGCAGCGCGCGTACGCCGGCAACGTCGCTATCCCGGGGCACGAACCGTGACGGCAGTTCGGGCAGCAGCTCCTCCGGCGGACGCAGCCGGCTCACCACCGCCGGTGACGGCCCACCCGGGAACGCCACCGGTCGGGGTATCGCGCGCAGGCCCGGCGGGAACGGCGGAGCGCTGGCCGGTTTCGCCCGGCCACCGAACACCGCCACCCGGGCGGCCTCACGAAGGATCATCCGGGCCGCGTCCTCACCGATCCCCATCAGGTCGACGCCCACAACCTGGCGCAGCAGCCCCGGCCGGTCACAGGCAGCGACCCGCGCCACCAGCAGTTTCCGGTCCTGCCCGGCGGGGTCAGCCACCCATGCCGCCTGCCACTCCGCCGTCTCGTACACCGACCGGGCATAGTCGTCGGAGAGCACCGCGATCGTGCGCGTCGCCCGGGACACCCCACTCTGCATCCCGACGACCCAGTTCGTGCCTGGGCCGAAATCCCACGCCTGGATCAGGACCCGGAAACCGTCCTCCTCCAACACCCACGCGATCCACTCCGCCCACGCCCGGTCAGACTGCGTGTACGAGACGAAGAAATCCCAGCCATCCACTGCATCCCCGTAACCCACCGCGCCAGCATCCCACTCCAGCCCATATAGACCCAGACCAGCCCACAGCCGGCACCATGACACTGTGGGGGATCCATCGGGACACCGTGACCAGGCACGCCGTGCTCACCGGACGCGTCGCGCCCCGCCGCCGCATAGTGCTTCTCCGGTTTCCACCGTCGCTCGTGGTTGTGTCAACACGTGCGCTGGTAGGCGATGTCGCCGGGCACGAAGTGGTTCCATTCTTCGGCCGACAGGCCGGCGCCGGCCGCGTCGCACGCCCAAACGTGGATATGGCCACTGAGAGTTGATATTCCTGCTATCTCGTAGACTCGTAGCCGTCCCCCGCCACTGCCGCTGATCGTGCTGATGGTGATGAGGGTGCGCCCGTCTGGGCTGAACGTCACCCCGGTCAGATACTGGTCGTCGTCAACACTGGCAATCCGCGTCGGCGCCCGCAGGTCGGTGAGGTCATAGACCCGCAACCGACCCCCACCACCGCTGCTGATGCTGATACTGGTGGTGGTAGTGGTGAGGGTGTGACCGTCCGGACTGAACGCGACCGCGGTGAGGTGCTGGTCGTCGTCAATACTGGCAATCCGCACCGGAGCCCGCGGGTTGGCGAGATCATAAACCCGCAACCGACCACCGCTGCTGTCGCTGTTGCTGGTGGTGGTGAGGGTGTGACCGTCCGGACTGAACGCGACCGCGGTGAGGTGCTGGTCGTCGTCAACACTGGCAATCCGCACCGGAGCCCGCGGATTGGCGAGATCATAAACCCGCAACCGACCACCACCGCTACCGCTGTTGCTGATGGTGGTGAGGGTGTGCCTGTCTGGGCTGAACGCGACCGCGGTCAGGTACTGGTCGTCGTCGACACTGGCAATCCGCGTCGGCGCCCGCAGGTCGGTGAGGTCATAGACCCGCAACCGACCCCCGCCACTGCTGTTACTGGTGGTGGTGAGGGTGTGGCCGTCCGGGCTGAACGCGACCGCGGTGGGGTGCTGGTCGTCGTCAATGCTGGCGATACGCGCCGGGGCCCGCGGGTCGGTGAGGTCATAAACTCGCAGCCCTCCGCCGCTGATGCTGGTGGCGGTGGTGAGGG
>NZ_CAKJTM010000045.1:35929-44255 GCF_917627345.1 Protofrankia sp. CiP3
GAGGTGCTGGTCGTCGTCAACACTGGCAATCCGCACCGGAGCCCGCGGATTGGTGAGGTCATAGACCCGCAACCGGCCCCCGCCACTGATGCTGGTGGCGGTGGTGAGGGTATGACCGTCCGGACTGAACGCCACCCCGGTCAGGTACTGGTCGTCCTCGACACTGGCAATCCGCACCGGAGCCCGCGGATTGGTGAGGTCATAGACCCGCAACCGGCCCCCACCATTGATACCGCTGATGCTGCTGGTGGTGGTGAGAGTGTGGCCGTCCGGGCTGAACGCGACCGCGGTGGGGCTCAGGTCGTCGTCGACACTGGCAATCCGCACCGGAGCCCGCGGGTCGGTGAGGTCATAGACCCGCAACCGACCACCGCCACTGCTGTTGCTAATAGTGGTGAGGGTATGGCCGTCCGGGCTGAACGCGACCGCGGTGAGGTACTGGTCGTCGTCGACACTGGCAATCCGCACCGGAGCCCGCGGGTCGGTGAGGTCATAGACCCGCAACCGACCACCGCCACTGCTGTTGCTAATAGTGGTGAGGGTATGGCCGTCCGGGCTGAACGCGACCGCGGTGAGGTGCTGGTCGTCCTCGACACTGGCGATCCACGGGGTGGCGACGAGCATGGCGGCGAGGCTGGCACGGGTCTCGAACGTGGAGGCGAGGTGTTCCGCGGCAAGATTGAGTTTGAGAGCCTGGGCAGGATCACTGCCGCGGAACTGCTCTGCCTGGACAAGGAGCCCCCGGGCAGCAGCGAGCCGCTGCTGCCGCAGTGCTTCCTGGCGTTGCGCGCGGGTGGTCACCCATTCGACCGTCGCGGTGGCACCCCCCGCTGTCACCAGTAGCACAAAAGCGGTCAGCACCGCGATGGCGCGACGGCGGCGGCGTACACCATGGCGATGGCTGGCTGTGAGAAACGCCTGGGTAGTAGAGGTGAGGGTATCGGGCGTGAGGGTGCGCGCGGCTGTGGTCGCCCGGTTCAGTTCCCACAGATAGTCGGCGGGCCGGCCGTGCTGCTCCCATGTCTCGGCGGCCTCAGCGGTGGTGGTCTGGAGCCATAGGGTGTCCGCGGCGGCGATGGCGCCGGCCAGCGGTGGCCAGGCAGTCAGGAGCTGCTCATGGGCGATATCCATGACCGGCCGGCACCCGGTCCCATCTCCAGGGATGGGACCGGTGTCATCGGTGATGGTGAGCAGCCGGCGGGCGACGAACACCTCCATCTCCGTCCGGAGCACCGCGGGCAGGTCGGCCAGGGCGACCCGACGGCGGGCAACCTGGCCGTGTCTATCGACGATGACTAGGCGTAGCAGTCCGTCCAGCACCTCGGCCGGCTCCCGGCCACTGGCGGCGGCGGCCTCGGCCAGGGCGGTGTTGGCCTGACCGGCCAAGGCTCCCTGGACGCCGCCGAGACGGTCATACTCGGCTGCCGACAGCCGCCCGCCCCGGGACACGGTCTCAGCGAGCCGGCCCAGGACGAACGCCAGCAGCGGCAGGGCCTGCCCGCTGCCGGTGTCGGTGACCATCCGGGCTGCCAGTTCCTCGTCCACGCTGATCCCGGCGCGGCGGGCCGGGCCGGTGATGACCAGCCCCAGCATGTCCCGGGCCAGGGGGGCGACCAGGAACGACGCGACCGGGAGATGGGTGTCGGCGGCCAGGGTGGCCAGCGGGTCGAGGAACTCCGAACGGATGGTGGCCAAGGCGCGGACCGGACCGCCGGTGGCTTCCAGCAGCAGCCCGGCGAACCGGCGTTGCTGTGCTGGGGGGCTGTGGGTCAGCAGTTCCTCTGCCTGATCGATGGTGAGGAGGAGGCGGCGGGCGCCGGCCGCGGCCAGGAGATCCGCGACCAGGCGGGTCAGCCCGCCCGGCCGGTCCACGGTGTCGATGACGGTACTGGCGGTCCAGTCCAGGCCCCGGGCCCGCCCGGCAACGGCCAGGAGCCGGACCAGCTCGGCGACCGGATCGGCTGCGGGTATCAGCGGGGCCAGGACGAGCCAGTCGGGATCCGCGGCCAGGATCGGTACCAGCCCGGCCCGGACCAGGGAGGACTTTCCGCATCCCGAGGGGCCGACCACGGCCAGCAGACCACCGCCATGGCGGCCGGTGGGGACACGGAGCCGGTCGGCAAGGGCGCGGCTGTCGGCGCTGCGGCCGAAGAACACCCGGGCCTGCCCGGTGGTGAATGCCGCCAGACCCGGATAGACGACCGGCGGTGTGCTGGTGCTTTCGCCTGTCCCGTCCAGGCGCCGTAATGCCTCGATCAGCGCATTCCGGGCGATGGTTCCGTCGCTGTCGAGGATTGTCCACTGGGTGTCGGTGGATATCAGCCGGTAGGCCACGGCTGGTTCAGCCTGCACTGGCAGCATCCGTCGCCAGCTGGCTCGTCGGCCGCTCGAGCATATTGTGGTTCGCACCGGCAGGATCCGCAGCCCATGTGCGAGTGCAATCCCAACCTCCGCCGCGCACCATGGCGACCGGGTGAACCCTGTGGTGACCAGCGCGACCAGAGCGTCAGCCGCGTACAGCTCGTCGAACAGCCGCTGGACCCAGGCATCCCCGACGACTATTCCGCGCTCCAGATCATAGCTGAGGAACACATCATGCCCGGCCTGGCACAGCCAGTCCGTGACGCGCCTTGCGACGCCCAGATCCTCACTGGCGTGACTGATGAACACCCGCGCCATCGCGCCTCACCCCCGTAGCGGCACGCAGCTGACCAATCCATCCGATGCCGGCATGCTACCTTCTGCCAGGATTGTCAGCGGACTTCACCGACCGCAATCCACCATTACCCAGGTCCGGCAGACTGACGGTGGATGTGTCGGGGCGAAAGTCGAAAGCCGGCCGGCCGGCGTGAGCCGGACAGTCCTATTGCCGGAGCCTCTTAGATGCCCAACAGAATGGCCACCGATCTGGCCGAACACGCAGGTCACAGCTTCAACACGCCCCGAAATCAACGAATGGCCATGCTGACGGGCTTCCGCAGCAGGCCCTGACAGGGCCCTCGGGGTCCAGGGCGCATGGCCGGCGCAACGCAACAGAGGCTCTGAAGCACTCTGAAGCACTCGACCTTCAGAGCTGAGTTCCGAGCTCCTTGTGCCTGCGGCGGAGTATCGAGCCCGTCGCCGTCGGGCTGCTGTCGGGCCTCGCGGGCAGGCCAGCCGCCTTGATCAGACCATGCCTAGGTGGACCGGAAGTAGCGGCGTTTGGGGTCGCGCGGGCCAGTACCGACCTCGCGGATGAGGCCGCGGCCGATCAGTCTGATAAGCCTGGTCCTGGTAGCGCGCGTGGACAGATCGATGGCAGCGGCGATCTCGCCGGTGGAAGCGCCGTCGGCCGTGATGGCATCGATGATCGCCTGGTCCTTGACGTCCAGCATCGGCGACTCGACGGATTGCGTCCACAGGGTCACGCGGAAGCGGGTGCCGATCTCCTCCAGGCCCGGAGGTGGAAGGCCCGCCTCACGACAGGCCGCGGTCATGCGCTGGATCCCGCTGCCCCACTGCTCGATGAGTCCCAGCGAGTTGAAGACTCGACCGATGACCCGGTTGCGAAGTTTGGACACGCCGCGGCGGATGTCCTCGACGGTCAGGCCGAACTGAAGCAGACCCGGGTTCTCCACCTCAAGCCGGTCATCGAAGATCGCGATGCGGATGGGCGCCCCGCGCCGCCGATAGTCCGCATGCGCTACCGCGTTGACCACCGCCTCCCGTACCGCCACGGGCGGCAGGTTCCACCGGTCGGTACGCCGGATCGCACCGATGTCGAGACCGTGCAGGCTGTGCTTGCGCACGAAGCCGACCGCCTCCTCGACGGAACGCACCAGGTTCGCGCGGATCTCCAGATGATCGACGATCTGGGACTTGTCGAGGCCCCGGAAACGTCCGGCCTGGATCCAGGCATCAGGGAACAACCGGCCACGGTCCTGGTCACAGCCGAACAGCAGCAGACCTCCGACAGTCGGCACGAGGCGCCCCTGATGGGTCGACACCAGCCGCAGGGTCTCCAGGTCCTCCGGCCGTAGCTTCCTGACGTCCGCGAACGCGCCGGCCGCCGTCTGGAAGTCAACCGCCTCCGAGCCAAGCTCGGGCAGTGCCTGCTCGTCGTACGCCTCACCACGGGCGTAACGGCGCAACTCCTCGATCAGGTCCGGATCGGCCCGCCGGTTAGTCGAGCCGACCCGGACATAGACGCCGCTCTCCGGACCCTCCTGGGCCAGGCGATACGGCCGCGACGAGCCGGGAAATACCTCGACGGCCACCACCTGAGTTCCACGCCAGGAGACGATCTCGATGTCGGGAACCAGCCGGGGAGCAATCGCGTCACTGATCAGGTTCGCCAGCCGCTCCTCAAGGTCGAGCGGCTCCGGGACACCTCGGACGCTGCGGGTGCCGTCTTCAACGCCAACCAGCAGAATGCCGCCAGCCGTGTTGGCGAATGCGACGAGACTACGCAGGACGCCCCGAGGGGACGAGAGGTCACGTTTGAACTCGAGCGTCTTGCCTTCGCTCCGGGCCAGGAGATCCGACAGATCCACAAGCTCGGAAGTCTACTCTGAAGTCTGGGAGCCGGATGGCGTGGCGTCCCTGGGCGTTCGATGCTTGACCGCCTCGACGGCGGCAGAGTCCCCGGCGACCGGCCGCAGCTGCTGGGGAGTCGGTGCGGACCGCCCGCGAGCGCGTCCACGTCCGCGGTGTCGCTCGCGGCACCCAACATGGCGGGCTCCCAGAACTCATCGGGCGACCGGGTCGATCATCCTCACCCAGATGGGCCTATCGTGAACCCATCCGGAGATACAGGAAGGAGACTCCGATGGCTGGGACGATCGAGGCTTCGCTGTTCGTGAGCTGGGCGCATGACGACAAAGCCGCGAAGGAGACGCTGCTCGCCGGGTTGGCGTTGGACGCGCTGAGCGGGGTCCGGCTGACCCGGTGGGAGGACTCGGACCTGCTGCTCGGCGCGGACTGGAACGAGGAGATCCTGACCCGGCTGGCCGACTGCGACTACGGGCTGCTGCTGGTAAGCCCAAAATTTTTAGCGAGCAGCTACATCCGAGGTACGGAGCTTCCGCGGCTGCTGGGGCCGGGCAGGGGCAAGGCGATACCGGTGATGCTGAAGGAGGTGCCGCTGGACGGGTCGTTCGACCTGCGCGGGCTTGCCGAGCGGCAGATCTTCACCGGCGCCGATGGCCGTGGCTTCCCCAAGACCAAGAGTCGGAACCAGGAGCAGTTCCTGATTGGCCTCGCGAGTCAGATCCGCCGCCGCGTGCTGGCCGACGCCGCATGATCACACGACTGCCGCGCCAGGCGGTGCTGCGGTACCTCGACCGGCTGGCCGACGATCTCACACCACGGCAGCTGCAGCGGCTGCGCGGCCTGGCCGGCCTGATCGACGGTGACGGCCGGATCCCGATGACGGACGCGCTGGCCGTGGCGACCCCCGGCGGCGACGACACGAAGGCCCAGGATGCGTTCCGGAAGTTCCGCGCGGCGTTCGACACCGTGGCGGACGCGGCAGGAGTCCAGATGCGGCTGGTCAGCGACCAGCGCAAGGCGCCGCCCCAGGACCGGGTGTGCTGGTTCGAAGGCGAGGACCTCACCGGCGACGAGCTGGCCGCCCGGTCCCGGCGGGAGGCCAGCCGGCGTGGCGACGAGGAAACGGTGACCGCGACGGTCACCGAGGTGCTGCCCGCGGCGACACCCGACGCTGGGCACGGCGGGATCGTCGTCCATGTGGAGATCGCACGGAAGGCTCCTGAGCCGGTCCGGCGGCTCGAGCGGGCATTCGTCGAGCTGTTGAGTGAGCAGGCATCCGCGGGTCCGGGCTACCGGGTCACCAGCATCCTCGAGCCGCTGCTCGGCGCCGATGTGGAAAGCGAGCGGCGTCAGCTGCGGGAAGCGGCCGACTTGGTGGTGGAGCTCGACAGCACCGCGGCGAGCCGGGACGCCTATCCGGGTGCGACCACCCGCCGGCCCCTCCGGCTGGCGCTGGAAGGCGTGGCCTGCGGCGCCGGGCCTGCCGGCAAGATCGTGCACGAGGCGCGCCGGCCGTTCAGCCAGCAACCGAACCGTAACGCCCATATCACATTCGTGCACCGGACGCTCGATCTGATCGCCGAACGGCTCCGAGAACCGGTCACCTCCCCCGGACCGCTCGCCATGCGGCTCAAGCCGGACGCATGGGTCAGAGACGTGGCAGGCCGGCGCCTCCTCCGGGAGAAGCCGGTGACCTCGCAGGTCGGGGAGACCTCGCTGGCCTCCGACGCCCTGACGGAACCGGCGGCGCGGCGCCTCAGCGAAGCGCTGCCAGCGGTCGACCGGCTCGTCACCTGGGCAACCGAACCGTCACCGAACGCGCGACATCTGTGCGCACTGCTCGGTGATGTCGGCATGGGCAAGACGACCACCGCCCAGCTGTTCACCCTGGCGCTGCTGGACCGCCGCGAGCACGATTTGTCGGTGCCGCTTCCGATCCTGTTCGACCTGCGCGATCTCCCGGCACAGGTGGTTCGCGAGACGACCGGGTTGAAGAAGATCCTCCAGGCGCTGCTGGAGGCCGGAGACCTCGGGCGGGTCCCGACGGTCGAGGAGGTCCTCGATCTCGTCGCCAGCGGCAAGTGTGTACTGATCTTTGATGGGCTCGACGAGGTGCTTGTTCACCTCGAACCGCACGCCGGCCAGGTGTTCACCCGCACGCTGTGGCGGGCCACCGAGGAACTCTGGCGCTCCCAGCCAGCCGACGCGCGGGCGGACCGGCCGAGCAAACTGCTGCTGTCGTGCCGGACCCACTACTTCCGCTCGATCCGCGACGAGACCAACCACTTCACCGGCCAACACCGCGACGGCCCCAGCGGCGCCGACTACCTGGCGCTGCTCATGCTCCCCTTCGGCGAAGAGCAGATCCGGGCCTATCTGGCGGCGAATGTCCCGGGCACGGACGTCGACCGGCTGCTGGACCTGATCGGCAGCGTGCACAACCTGCGTGAGATCGCCAAACGGCCCCTGACCCTGCGGATGATCGCCGACCAGCTGGAAACCGTCGAACAGGCGAAGCTCGCCGGACGCACCGTCCGCGCCGTCGATCTCTACGCCTCATTCGTGCGGCAGTGGCTCGAACGCGACGACGGCAAGCACTGCCTGCTCCCGGACCACAAGCAGCAGCTGATGGAACACCTCGCCGCGCAGCTGTGGCAGTCCGGGCGCACATCATGGGACGTCGCCGACGTCGAACAGTGGATGTTGGAGTTCCTCGCCGGTCGGCCGGAGCTGGAGCTGCACTACCCGGCGCGGGCACCCGACCTGTGGAAAGAAGACCTCCGTACCGCGACCTTCCTCGTCCGCCGCGACGACGACACCTTCGGGTTCGCGCACACCTCTCTGCACGAGTACTTCCTCGCCCGCTACCTCGACCGGGCGCTGGAACTGCCACCCGAGCGGTCACGCGCAAGCTGGCAGCTGGCGGTCCCCAGCCCCGAGACCCTTGACTTCCTCGGCCAGCTCCTCGCCGGCCACGACAGCCGACGGCGCACACAAAGCACGGCCGCTCTCGCGGCGATCGTGACGCAGCTCCCGGACGGCCGCGCCGACGCCGCGGCGGTGCTCGCCTTCGCCTACAGCCTGACCGCAGCCCGCGCCGGCCACCCCGACCACACACCGGCCAGCCGCGTTCTGACCGGCGCGAACCTGGCCGGCTGGCGCATCGACGCTGGCAGCCACCGCCTCGACCTCCGAAGGATCGCCCTTGCCGGCGCCGACCTCACCACAACCGTCATCGGCAATGTCGACCTCTCCTATGCCGACCTGACCGCCGCGACCCTGACCCGCGCCGAGATCCTCGACAGCACCCTGCGGCACGCCGATCTCCAACGCGCCGAACTCACCGGGACCGTCTTCCGCAGCTGCGACCTGAGCGCCATCCGCTGGACCGGCTCCACCGCCCACCGCACCCAGGCACTCCTGTGTACCCAACCCCCGAACACCCGCCGAGCCGGCTGGCTCATGGCACCGACCAAGGCCCCCCGCCCCACCCACGCCCGCCTCACCTCCTTCGCCGGCCACCACGACGGGGTGAACGGTGGGGCGTGGAGCCCGGACGGGACTCAGGTTCTGACTGTCGGAGCCGATGGGACGGCGCGGATCTGGGATGCCGCCTCCGGCCAGGAACTACTCACCTTCACCGGCCACACCGGCCCGGTGTCAAGTGGGGCGTGGAGCCCAGACGGAACACAGGTCCTGACCGCCAGCGACGACGGGTCGACGCGGATCTGGGATGCCGCCTCCGGCCACGAACTCCGCACCCTCACCGGCCACACCGGCCCGGTGTCAAGTGGGG
>NZ_CAKJTM010000046.1:0-9486 GCF_917627345.1 Protofrankia sp. CiP3
AAGTGATGAGAAAGTCGATGCGTTCGCGGATTAGTTTATAGAAACTCTGGTCCCTGGGATGCCGATCCTTGGCCTCCAGTCTCTCCTCTGCTAGCTGGCGCAAGTCTTCGTCGTCTAGAGCGATGATGTAGCCTCGGCCATCTTTAGCGGTATCTTTGCATCGCCGCAGAAATAGATCTTTATTTTGCGCAGCTCGAAATACGATAATACCGAACCATCCGCGACTATCCGAAAAGCGTCCACCTATTTGATCAAGCTCGGGGTTCTCGACTTCCCGGGTGTAATTTTTGCATTCGACTGGGATTACTGCTGCGCGATAATTGCTGGCCAGCCAGTAGAAGGTCCCTTGACCCGCAAGGTTATCGAAGGTGATATCAATCCTCTTGCGACCCTCATGAATCTCCTTTTCCAGGACCATGTTACCTAGGTAAGGGTAAAATAGCGCGGAGAGAAGGTCTGCGCACTTCCGATGGTAGACAGTCGCCGACGGATTACCTGGCGGTACTGCAAGAAGATTGTCTAGTAGCGCTCGATAGTCCGGCAGAGGAGTTCCTACCCGCCGCCTCAAGTCATCGTGAGAAAGTGGTGGCGCCTCGGATTTGGTCAATGACTTTTTGTACGAGCGTAGGGCATCTGGAAACTGCTCGGTATATCGTACGATTGCGAGCTTGGTTGCAGGGTATTTCTCTCGCAACTTATCGCGAGGTACCCTTGCGCCTCCATCCTTGAGAATCGTGACGAGAGGGGTCTTTGCGTCGATCTCCTGCGCTTCCAATAGCGGAGCAAGGTTGCGATTATAGTACTTATCCGAATCGACCGTTAGCCTACCGCGTACGATCGATCTCGGCACCAATAGGAGCGTCTCGCCGTTTGGGCACGGCAGCCGCTCGTAGCCCTCCTGCCATTCGAGGGCATCAGGGTTCCAAACGAGGCCGGTATAGGCGTGCTCCATGTCGATACCGTAGAATTCACACGCGTGCTGGGTGTACCCGATTAGCGCGCCGCGAATTACGTTCGTTGTGATGTCACTAATGATGTCTGGCCCAATTCCGTCGATCAACAGTGCGGTATCCTCAAGGTCCGACAACAGGCCAGAGCGCGCCGCTGCACTATTTCTGACGGCATCCAGGAACTCTAACGATTTTGCGTTTCCGAGGCCTCGCCCCCGAGATCGACCGCGCGACCAGCCGAGGTGCGTCTCATTGGGTTCTGTGAGTCGCGAAATTAGCCTGGCCGCGCGGTCGTCATCCCGACTCGCTACAGCGTCCAGAATCTCGGCAAAGAACGACTGGATGAGCGCCTGACAGGTCTGAGACCATTCGCTTTCCTGAGTTCGAATAGCCGTAGGATCAATGAAAGTCGGAACGTCGGTATCGATGTGCACATCCACAAAATGTAGACTCGGTTGTGTCCGGCCTAATTGGTAATACTCCGAAACTCGCACAACTCCCCCAAGGTCATCCGCAGCCCAGAACCCGAAGAATAACACGAAGATGGATCACAAAACCGCCTAAACACCAACTGCAGTCTCGGAACCGGCAGGGGTCTGCATGAGCGGTCACCGGCGCAGGTAACAGACCGGCGGAAGCATCGGAAGACCGAGGTGGTCGGCTCGCGGATCCGAGGAGAGCTGGCCGGCAGCGGGTGCCCAAGACCGCCCATCTCGCTGGGAGACCTCAAGATCCAGACTGGAGCTGTCTCGCCGCCGAGGGGCAAGCCGAAACGACCAGCGGTCCAGCCAGCGGGTCGCCGCCGTGCGAACATCGGAGAGATGCTCGGCGGAGGGCGATCACCCGACTCTCTGTGAGCACCGTTCGGAGGTCCGCCCTACTGCATTTGTACTGCAACGGGAGTGGATGTCCGCGGACGCCGGTGGACGTCGCCGAGCCTGTGATCTGCACCGGCGGACCACGGTGGACGTCGATGGACCCACTGCCGAGGGCTACGGATCAAGAGGCTGGGGGTTCGAGTCCCTCCGAGCGCACGCTGGTTGAGGCAGGTCAGAGCCCCGCAGCCGATCACACGGCGCGGGGCTCTGGGCTTTCCCGGGCTCAAGTACCGCAGTTCGTACTGCAGTACTTGACGTCAAGGCCTCGGCGCGCACGGCAGTGGATCAAGCGATCTGACGGAGATCGTTTCCGTAGTCGAAGATGATCCGCATCCGAGCCCCCAACGCCCGGGCGTAACGGCTCAGCGTCGCGACCTCATTCACATCAAGATCGCCGTTCTCGATCTGGCTTACCCGGCCCGGTGAGACGCCCATCAGGTCGGCCACCTGACGTTGCGTCAGGCCCAGCCGTTTCCGCTCCTCAGCAAGATGGAAGGCGCTGACCCATGCCTCGGTGCGCGCCCGCTCGGCGGCGAGCGCGTCGTCATCCCCGTCATGCAGTTCGGCGCGGATGTCGTCCCAGTCGTGAAACTCGCTCATGAGTCCTCCCGCCGTTTCCTCTCGAAGGCCAGCCACCCGTCGTAGGCGACCTCTGCTGCGGGGATGGCCGTCTTGTACCACCGCGACCAGTCGCCAGCTTTGTTCCCCGCGACCAACAGCACGGCCTGCGACCATGGATCGAAGACAAAGATCACTCGGATCGCGACATCGCGGCCTGACCGCGGCCGCAGCTCCTTGAGGTTGCTGATCGTCGACCCTTGCAGAGTGTCGACGAGCGGACGCCCGAGCCCGGGCCCGCCCTCGGCGAGCATGTCGATCGCCGCGTTGACTGACCGATAGTTGCCCGGATCCAGCCGGCGCAGCGAACGCAGCCACTCCCGCACCTCAGACGTGGCCTTGATCGTCCACCGGTGAGGCGGCGTCGCCGACATGAGTCAACTATAGCTCGAACTAAACATGGCGCATCGCGATCCGAAGCGGATGCGGCGGACTGACAGCCGGGGCGACAGCCAAGCCGGTAGTCGAACGCATGGACGCCCACAGGCACCCGTGGACGGACCCCACACGAGTCGACGGACGCGGCGGAGGTCCACGACGCCAACGGAAGATCAAGATTTAGCTAGGGATCGAGGGTTCGCACCCGCTTGCTGTGGCCCCCGAACCACCGCCGTCCGCCCCGAAGACCAAGCCACGACGGACGGCAGCCTGGTTGGCAGCCAAGCCTGCCGACGACTACGGACGTCGGCGTATGTCCACGGACGAGGGCGTGCCCGTGACCTGCACCGACGGACGCCGGCGGACATAGACGGACGAAGAACACGGCAGCTCATGATCCATCGCTTGATCGTCGCGCCGTCGAGCCAGCCTTTCTCCCTACTCCTCCCTTGCAGCCAACGACGTTAAAAGATGTCGTGGGTGCCGACTTCCAGCCAGATGATGTGTGGCTCATCAGCTCTCTTGGAGGGTCCGTAGGCGAACGTGACGCGACCGTCGGGTGCCCATGTCATTTCATACACCCTGGTCGGGTCCGCACACCCTTGACACGCAGCCCCTTGCGGAACCCACCCCCCAAACGAAGATCGGCAAGAAACATGTCTCGTGCACGCAGGAACCGCTCGCGCTGAGCAGGAGTCAACTGACGGTACATGTCCAGGAACCGCATAGTCCGCTCGAACGTGGGCATAACCGGCACGGTACCGGCCTGCTCACGGAGCAGAACCAGCGGTCAGGCCGTGCGGGGATACTCGATCAGGTCGCCGACGACGGCAGCCCGCAAGTCGGCGTCGAAGTCCTCAATGCTCTCGAACAGCTCGGTATGACCGGCGTCAGCCTCAGCCAATGCCTCGTCGAGCGCTGTCTGCGCAACAGAAGAAAGATCGACACTCTCAACACCGACCAGGGCGACCGGCACCTCGTAGTCCACCTTGGCCTCCGTCGGTGTCCTTCTCCCCCGGGTACGGGGAGAATCTTCCTGCAACTCCCGGCGAGACGGACTACCGTCACCCATCTCGACAGGCGTGTTGAAGACCGTCCTCTACGGTACCACGCAATACAACATCTAGATCATTAGACGGCCCGGAGAGGACGGGATCCACACCCTGCGGGGGTACCCAAGACCACCGGCCGGCGGAATGTCATGCAGCCACCTGGATTTCGGCCGGGACGCCGCTTACCTTCCGTCACCGACACCGACACCGAGAGCGGTGCCGTACTGCAGCTGTACTGCAACGGGGTAGACGTCCGTAGACGGCGGTGGACGGTCCCGAGGCTGTGACCTGCACGGACGGACGCTGGTAGACATCCATGGACATATCGCTGAGGGCTACGGATCAAGTACCCAGACAGTGCCGCGCGCTATAGATCATCATGACCAGTGGAGAACAGTCACGATGAGGTCGCTCCGCTGCCATACCGGTCGGATGTCGCATCGGCACCCCGCAGCCTGAACGGTCACGCTGTTCGGGGGAAGACAGTAGACATCCACGACACGAGAAACAAGCCGAGGCCGGTTGCTTCTACAGGCAGATTAGCAGGATGTTTGGCCAAGGCAAGATTCGAAACTTCCTTAATCACTGCTAGTGAAGACCGTAGTGCCCAATCTGCAACTTTCGGAGTCTGGAGCAAATTCATCCAGGACATATTCGCGTCACCAGCGTCGTACGTCAGACCCTTCCGTATCAAGTCGGATACAATTTTTGATCGATGCTCGACTTTACCCTTATCGCCCACCTTATCTCCTTGCTTCAGATGGAGATGCAGGTTCCGCAAGTCGATCAGACTTGAAAAATCTTGATACGGCGAGCCTCCCAAATCCACCGCATTCCCGGTCAGAATAATCGTGGCGAAGTTGTATTTCGCCTGAACCGTTGCATGACTTCTTTCAAGCTCTATAAGGAACCGCGACAAAACACCGTACGCATGCAGGAACTCTGTCGTTTCTTGGTCGAAAGATGAGATTTCCGCCAGCTCGTTTATAAACCCTTCTGCTGCGGCAGTCGACATCGCAATACAAACGGTGGTGTCGGCTGTTAAGGCATATGGCTCACTCTCCACAGCCTTCCATGCACGATCCCGCGCGTCGTGCGCAAGGAGCCAGAGACTACGAGAATGACTAAAGAAAACCCTTCCGTGCCTGGCTTCTTCGGCCCCCACAGGGCTCCTCCTCTCGCCAGTTCCCTATCTCCGGCAATAAGTTCACGCTCCATGTATGACGATCCGAGCCGCCGCTGTACTCCAGTTGTACTGCAACGGGGGTGGACGGGGGTGGACGTCCGTGGACCTCGGTGGACGGTCCCGAGATTGTAGCCTGCACCGATAGACATCAGTCATCCTCGGAAGCGTCTTCGCAGGTCACGGGCCCGCAGAAGGCTCAAAATGAAGAAGTTATTTCATTACGAATTCTAAGACTGCCGGAAACCGTGTGAACACCATTACCACCCCGAAGAGAAGTAGTTGATCAAACATCTACGAAGAACTGGCGCTCCACTGTGATCGACTCCACCATCTCGGTCTTTACACCGATACTGTGCTTCTTCAGAAGATCGCAAAGGGCATCACCATCTATCAGATCTATCGGAGGAGCACCCGGGCGTGTCGCCTCTTTCTTGGCTTCGGAACTGAAGGTTCCGGTCGTGATCAGAAGTCCTTTATCTCCCCGTCCCGCCATCGCGCCGCGGAAGTCGCGTACCGCGCTCGGTGGCACATTCCCACGGTACCGCTTGCATTGGAAGAAAACGGGAAAGCTTACCAACGACATCCGGTAAAGGCCGAGGCCGTCTATTCCACCATCACCACTACCGCCCGTGACCTTCACACTGATGAAGCCGGCTTCCCGCAAAAGCCGCTGCGCCAACCGCTCGAATCCATCCGGTGCCATCGCCATGATTACATCGAGAAGTTGTTCTCGCCATTTTTCTTCGTCATCTGGACCGTTGTTCGTCTCAGTGTCGTTATCCTTCTGGCCGTCCCTCGCACTTGTCGCAGAACGTCGGTCTGCCCGCTCGCGCTGGCGCTTGCGGCGAGCACGTACGTGTAGCTCCTTGATTTGACTTTCTTCTACCTGCCGCCCCGGCTCAGTAAGGGTCCAAACTCCCCGCGCACTGTTATCAACAAGGTCCATCAGCCGTAGGTAGGTTCGCGCCCATGCTAAACGATACTCGATCTCTGTCCTCGGACCATCACCGTGCAGGATGGCCTGCTGTTCAGACGTAAAATCGCCCTGTTCTACAACACGTTCGTTGATTTCTGACACGGAACCTGATCCTCCCAGGCTCCGCAACGCTCGTATGGATGGCCACAAGAATTCGGCGTACGGCGGCACCGTGTTTTCCACTGACGCCAAAGTGCCTCCCCACGTACCAAGCATTCCGGGTGCGGACAGAACGACTGCCCTGATCGGGTCGGTAGGACCTTATCATCCGGATCGACCAGTCTCGGAGATCGGGGAGTCTCTCTCCGCACGCTCCGTTGCAGGAGCGCCGGAGAGCTTCGTACTGCAGTTGTACTGCAACCGGGGTGAACGTCCGTGGACGCTGGTGGACGGTGCCGAACCTGTGACCTGCACCGGCGAACGTCGGTAGACGTGGGTGGACGGTCCGCCGAGGGCTACGGATCAAGACGTGGTGCGAGCCGCGCCCCGTACCACGACATCCACGGGAAGAACCGGGGCCGACAGTCCATGCCGCGGCCGGAGTCCCAACGACGAGCGACATGCCGAGCCGCCGCCGCGACCGGCGGCATGCACCGTTCGTGGTCATTCCGGCTACGCCCCGAGCGCCTTCGCCGCCGACCACAAACCCCGGGCCCGCTTGGTATCCGTCTCGGACATGAGCAGGTGGTGCCGCTCGCTGTCGGCCTGCCCACGTGCGTGGACGTGATTGAACGCCGATTACGTCGGCGTTGTATCCACCTCCGTCAGACCTCCAGAGAATCTTCAGGTAACCGCGTGTCTCCATGGGTATGCGCAAGCAGATCCCAAGGCACGCAGAGTGCGGGTGGTGACGGATACGCGAACCTGACCTTGACACACGTTCCGTCGTGAAAGGCCACGATCCGGCCGGCTTCCCCCATGGCGATCACGTGGTGGCGTGGTCGTGGCCGAATCACCAGCTTTGATCAATTGTTGACGCGGTCTTCTACACCTCGTGACCGACATCCACGATGATCGCCATCATGGTCATGGACAGGCCGCACCGACAGGTAAAGTCGGAGCGAGGCCGCGGTCACGCCTGAGCCGCGTCCGTGGATGATTGCCCACTATGGGTGGGAGCACGGGGAAAGGACGGATCCCGTCCTGGCTGATCCTGATCGTGGCGACGCTCGGCGCGGGCGCTGTCGCCCTGGCCAGCGGCGACAAGTGGGCTGGTCTGCTGGCTGTGGCAGCGCTGGCACTGGCATGGGCGGCCTACCGCGCCGATCGCGGGGACAACCGGGCCGGCGACATCGACATGGCCCCGGTCGCCGATCGGCTTGCTGACCAGCTGACAGCCCAGTGGTCCGCGGAGGCCCAGCGTCGGGATCTCACCCGACCTCTCCTGGCGGTGTCCTGGCAGCCGGCCGATGCGTCGCTGGTCCAACCATGGGCCTTCCTCCAGCGGCTGGCGACAGCGGGCGTCGGGTGGACCCGCAGTACTCCCGCGGGGGCAGGCCCGCACGAACTCGCCGGCACCGGCAGCGACCTGGCCACGGTGTTCGACCAGGTACCGACCGGCCGGCTGGTCGTCCTCGGGGAACCCGGATCCGGCAAGACCGTGCTGCTCCTGCGCCTGGTACTGGACCTGCTCGCCCGCCGAGACGCTGGCGGACCCGTCCCGCTGCTGGTCCCGGTGGCCTCCTGGAACCCCGACCAGGACGGCCTGTACGACTGGCTGGAAACCCAGATGATCCGGGAACATCCCTGGCTGGCCAGCACCTCAGCGACCGGCGTCAGCCGCGCCCGCGCCCTGCTGACCGCGGGGCTGGTCCTGCCCGTCCTCGACGGACTCGACGAGATCCGCTCCGGTGGGCGGAGCCGAGCCCTGGTGGCCATCAACGAGACCCTGCGCCATGGCACCGGCGTGCTACTCAGTTGCCGGACCACGGCGTTCCGTCACGCGGTCCGTCCCGGCCCGCTCCGCCACCCCGTCCACCTCGAAGGCGCCGCGGGTATCCGGCTCACCCCCCTGGACCCGGCCACCATCGCCACCTACCTCACCGAAACCGCGGGGGTGGACGGGCCGACCCGCTGGGCGCCGGTCCGTGCCGCGCTGGCCACCACCCCCGCCCCACCGGTGGCGCGGGCGTTGTGCACCCCGCTGATGGCCAGCCTCGCCCGCACCATCTACAACCCCCGACACGCCAGCTCCACGCTCGGCCTGCCCAACCCCGCCGAGTTATGCAACAGCACGGAACTCCCCACCCGCACCGCCGTTGAGGAACATCTGTTCGACGGGCTTATCCCTGCGGCGTACCGGCCCCGCTCCACGGGCGGGAATCGCTGGACCGCAGCCCAGGCCACCCCCTACCTGATCTTTCTGGCCCGCCACCTCGAACATCGCCTCCACACCACCAGCCTTGCCTGGTGGGAACTCCCCCGCGCCGTGCCCCGCGTTGTCATGTTCCTCGCGTTCGGGCTCGCGGACGGGCTCGTGGGCGGCCTCGTGCTCGGGCTCGTGGGCGGCCTCGTGCTCGGGCTCGTGGGCGGCCTCGTGCTCGGGCTCGTGGGCGGCCTCGCGCTCGGGCTCCGCAGTTCCTCCCCACATCAAATCATCCTGCGATGGCCGCGGCTCTCCGATCTCGCGGGCTGGCTCGCGGTCGGGCTCGCGGGCGGGCTCGCGGTCGGGCTCGTGGCCGGACCCGGGGGCGAGCCCGCGGGCGGGCTCGTGTTCGGGCTCGCGGTCGGGCTCGTGCTCGGGCTCGTGTTCGGGCTCGTGTTCGGGCTCGGGCTCGGGCTCGGGCTCGGAATGGGCACCGCTGTGGACACGCAACGGGCGGCCGACCCCGAGGCTGTGCTAACTCAAGATCGTTCCAATGGGCTTGCGGTCGGGCTTGTGTTCGGACTCGGGTTCGGGCTCATGTCCTGGCTCCCGGTGGTCGGGCTCACGGTCGGACTCACGGTCGGACTCACGGTCGGACTCGCCTCGGCATGGGGACACTTGGGCATCGCCCGTCTCTGGCTGGCCTGCCGCGGCCACCAGCCTCTCCACCTGATGGCCTTCCTCACCGACGCCCACGAACGGGGAATCCTCCGGCAAGCCGGTGCGGTGTGGGAATTCCGTCACGCCAACCTGCAACGCCGTCTCGCCAACCACCAGCACCATCAGACGTGAGTTGGCTGGAGGGTTCCCTGGAGCGGTTCCGCTTCCGTAGACGACAGAGCTGAAGTTCACTGTCCACGAAAGTGGGAAACCTTCAGGCGGCCGGACTGACAGCCACGGTGACAGCCAAGCCGGCGAACGGCCACGGACATCGGCGAACGTCAACGGACGCACGCCCCCTGGTTGGCGGACGTGGTGGACGTCCACGGACGCCAGCGGAAGATCCAGATGAAACTGGACGTTCAGGCGTTGAGGCGTTCCAGCAGGAGCTTGCGCGTGGCGTTCGCGTCAGCCTGGCCCTTC
>NZ_CAKJTM010000046.1:9891-19442 GCF_917627345.1 Protofrankia sp. CiP3
GCGCCGCCGTCCGACACCAGCTTCAGGCCGCGACCGGCCACCACCTCGTCCGGGGAGCCCTCGCCCGCGAGAACGCCGTCGATGACCTTGCGGGCAAGCGCGTCGGTGAGAGCACCCGCCGCGACCAGCTCCGCGATGCGGGCCACCTCAGCCGGCCCGATCGCGAGGCCCGTCGGGGCCACACCGGCGTCGGCGGCCCGGCGGGCAAGCTCGTTCAGCCACCACTTGCGGGCCGCGTCCGCCGCCGCGCCAGCCGTGACGGTCTGCTCGACCAGGTCGAGGACACCGGCGTTACGCATGTTCACGATCTCGGCGGGCGAGAAGCCGTGGTCGACGGAAAGCCGGGCGCGCCGCTGTGCCGGCAGCTCCGGAATGGTCGCCCGGACCGCGTCGACGTACTCGTGGGTCAGCGCCAGCGGGGTGAGGTCGGGCTCGGGGAAGTACCGGTAGTCGGTCGCCTCCTCCTTGGAACGACCGGGCGACGTCGTGCCGGCTGCCTCGTCGAAGTGCCTGGTCTCCTGGACGATGCGCAGACCCGCGTCCAAGCGGCCCGCCTGCCGGACGATCTCGTAGCGCACCGCCCGCTCCACCGACCGCAGCGAGTTGAGGTTCTTGGTCTCCGAGCGGATGCCGTAGGGCGCCGCCGGCTCGCCAGGCGCGCCACGCGGCCGCAACGACACGTTGGCGTCACAGCGCAGCGAGCCCTGCTCCATCCGGACGTCGGAGACGGTGAGCGCCCGGCACAGTTCACGCAGCTCGTCGACGTAGGCTCGGGCGACCTCAGGTGAGCGGATGTCCGGCTCGGTGACGATCTCGACGAGAGGGATGCCGGCCCGGTTGTAGTCGACCAGGGAGTGCGTGGCCCCGTGGATACGCCCGCTGGCTCCGCCCACGTGCAGGGACTTGCCGGTGTCCTCCTCCATGTGGACGCGGGTGATGCCAATCCGGTGGATCTTCCCGGCAACCTCCAGGTCGAGCCAGCCGTTCTCGCACAACGGCTCGTCGTACTGGCTGATCTGGAAGTTCTTCGGCATGTCCGGATAGAAGTAGTTCTTGCGCGCGAACCGGCACCACGGTGAGATCGAGCAGTTCAGCGCCAGGCCGATCATCACGGCGAACCGTACGGCGGCCTCGTTGACCACCGGTAGCGACCCCGGCAGCCCCAGACACGTCGGGCACACCTGGGTGTTGGGCTCCGCTCCGAACACCGTGGAGCAGCCGCAGAACATCTTCGAGGCGGTACCGAGCTCGACGTGCGTCTCCAGCCCGATCACCGGCTCGTAGCGGGCGACGGCGTCGTCGAAGGTGGGGGTGGTAACCGCCACATTGGTCGGGGATGTCAACGCAGGTGCTCCTGTTCAACCGGGTCTGCCCCGCCTGACGGGTCCGACGGAGCCGAGGACCGGTCCTCGGCCGGGTTCGGGATCGCCGTGTCCGGTGACCGGCGCGGGCCGGTGTCCCGCAGGTGGATCCGGGTAGCGAAGGCGGAACCCGCAACACCGAGGACACCCCAGATGATCAGAATGGGCGAAACCGCCGTGATGCCCACCCCGAGTGCCACCAAGGCCAGCACCCACACCGCCACAAGTGGCACCCGGTCCGCCCGCTGGCTACGTAGCGCAACCATCGACGTCTCCCCTCGTTCCACAGAACTCACGACTCACGACCCCCACCAGACCCAGTGTCCCGCCTGGTCCGCCAGGGCCTGCGGTGGCAGGAAAACCGCGCATGGGCCCCGCCGGCACTACAGCTGCGGGGCGTCGTCGAGGAGGGGATGGCCGCGGGCGGCGTCCAGGGCCGCCTCCAGCGCACCGCCCACCTGGTAAAGCCGGTCGTCCGCGAAGGTCGGCGCCATGATCTGGAAGCCCACCGGAAGCCCGTCGGCAAGGCCGATCGGCAGGCTCATCGCCGGCCCACCGGCCAGGTTCGACGGGATCGTGCACAGGTCAGACAGGTACATCGCCACCGGGTCGTCGACCTTCTCCCCCAGGCGGAACGCGACCGTCGGCGTGGTGGGCGAGGCCAGCACGTCGACCCGTTCGTAGGCCGCCGTGAAGTCCTGACTGATCAGCGTCCGGACCTTCTGTGCCTGACCGTAGTAGGCATCGTAGTACCCCGACGACAGCGCGTAGGTTCCCAGCATAATCCGGCGCTTGACCTCGGCTCCGAACCCGGCACCGCGGGTGCGGGTCATGACCTCCTCGGCCCCGGCCTCACCGTCGTCACCGATGCGCAGGCCGAACCGCATCGCGTCGAAGCGAGCCAGGTTGGACGAGCACTCACTCGGCGCGATCAGATAGTAGGCGGGCAGCGCGTAGACGAAGTGCGGGCAGCTCACCTCGATGACCTCGGCGCCCAGCCCGACCAGCACCTCGAGGGCGTCGGAGAACCGCGCCCGCACCCCGATGTCGTAACCGTCCCCGGACAGCTCACGGACCACGCCGATGCGCACGCCGCGCAGGTCCCGGCTGGCGGCGGCGGCCACCACGCCGGGTACCGGCAGCTCGATACTGGTCGTGTCCAGCGGGTCATGGCCCGCGATGGCGGCATGCAGCAGAGCGGCGTCGGTGACCGTCCGGGCCAGCGGCCCGGCCTGGTCCAGCGAGCTGGAGAAGGCGACGAGACCGTAGCGGCTCACCCCGCCGTAGGTCGGCTTGACCCCGACCAGCCCGCACACGGCCGCGGGCTGGCGGATCGAGCCGCCCGTGTCGGTGCCGATCGAGACCGGGGTCTCGAAAGCGGCCACAGCGGCCGCGCTGCCGCCGCTGCTGCCGCCGGGGATCCGGTCGGTGTCCCACGGGTTGCGGGTCGGCCCGTACGCGGAGTTCTCGGTGGACGACCCCATCGCGAACTCGTCCATGTTGGCCTTACCGATGATCACAACGCCGGCAGCCCGCAATTTCGCCACCACAGTCGCGTCGTACGGTGGCCGCCAGCCCGCAAGCATCCGGCTGCCGCAGGTCGTCGGCATGCCGCGGGCGGCGAACACGTCCTTGAGGGCCAGCGGGACGCCCGCAAGCGGCCCGAGACGCTCCCCCGCGGCCCGGCGGCGGTCGACACCGCGCGCCGCGGCGACAGCACCGTCGACGTCGACGTGCAGGAACGCGTTGATCCGATCATCGACCTTCGCGATCCGGTCAAGCGCGGCCTGGGTCACCTCCAGCGCGCTGAGTTCACCGGCGGCGATCGCGGCGGCGGTCTGGGCGGCGGAGAAGCGGCTGACGTCGGTCACGGGCAGGAACCCTCACTCGTCCATGTCAAGGATGCGCGGTACCCGGAACCGGCCGTCTTCGGCGGCGGGCGCGCCGGCAAGCGCGTCGGCCTGCGACAGCGACGTGCGGGTGATGTCCGCTCGGAACACGTTCGTCAGCGGGACGGCGTGGGTGGTCGGCGGGATGTCGCCCGCGGCAACCTCCGCGACCCGGGCGACAGCACCGATGATCACGTCAAGCTGGGAGGCGAGCGTACCCAGCTCCTCGTCGGACAGGGCCAGCCGCGACAGGCGGGCAAGATGCGCGACCTCGTCCCTGGTAATCGCCATACCGGTCACACCCCTCCGACTTCCCGGGACCTTACGGCCACCTCACGCCTGCCAGACTTCCGCGGCTGCCCGCCGCTGGGCGCCAGCCCCCGAGCGCCGGTCCGCCGACGTCCGTGCCTGCTGACTGGCGGATGACGCTGTGGTCATCGTACGGGCCAGCACGCGGGAACCGGGCGCGGGCATGGCCGCCCCGCGCGGCCCGGGGGATCTACCCTCACGCCGTCGTGGGCTGGGGATACGGGCTGGGGGATACGGTGCGGGAGTGGTCAGCGTCGTTCCACGGCTGCGTTTCGCGCCGTCCCCCACCGGTTTGTTCCATGTCGGCAACGCCCGGTCCCTGCTGCTGAACTGGGTGGTCGCTCGCCAG
Organism: Protofrankia sp. CiP3; assembly: GCF_917627345.1. NCBI lineage: Bacteria > Bacillati > Actinomycetota > Actinomycetes > Frankiales > Frankiaceae > Protofrankia > Protofrankia sp. CiP3. Next base: position 13,800 of record NZ_CAKJTM010000046.1, read on the forward strand.
TCGGGCGGTTCGCTGGTGCTGCGGATCGAGGACACCGACGCGGCCCGCAGCCGTCCCGAGTGGACGCAGGGGATCATCGACGCGATGGCCTGGCTGGGGGTGGGCCCGGCCGAGTACGAGGGCCCCTACCTCCAGTCGGCGAACGCCGAAGCGCACGCCGCGGCGGTCCAGGGACTGCTGTCGGCCGGGCGCGCCTACTTCTGTGACTGCTCACGCGAGGACGTCATCGCCCGCACCGGGGACAGCCACCGCGGCTACGACGGCTTCTGCCGGGACCGGGGGCTGGGCGAAAGGCGGGATACGAGCGCGGCGCCGGCCTCGCCCGCGGCACTGGGGGGGCAGGGCCGCGCCGTGCGCTTCCGCACGCCAGACGACGGCACGACGATCGTCGTCGATCTCGTCCGCGGCAAGCCGGCGTTCGAGAACGCCCTGCTGGAGGACTTCATCATCGCCCGGAGTGACCTTTCGGCGACCTTTCTGCTGGCAAATGTCGTGGACGACATGACCATGGGTATCACCCATGTGATCCGCGCGGAGGAGCACCTGTCGAACGCCCCCAAACAGCAGTTGCTGTGGGAGGCCATGGGAGCGCCGCCGCCGGTGTGGGCACACACCCCGATCCTGGTCAACGCCAGGCGGCAGAAGCTGTCCAAGCGGCGGGACCGGGTGGCGCTGGAGGACTTCCGCGCCGAGGGCTACCTGGCCGCGGCTATGCGCAACTACCTGATGCTGCTCGGCTGGGCCCCGTCGGGTGACCGGGAGATCGTCCCGTGGGAGGTCATCGAGACCGAGTTCCGGTTGACGGAGGTCAACTCCGCGCCGGCCTACTTCGACGTGACCAAGCTGCGGGCGTTCAACGGCGAGTACATCCGGGCGCTGAGCCGCGAGGAGTTCATCGCCGCGTGCGCACCGTGGCTCACCGGCCCGTCCGCTCCCTGGGATGCCGACGCCTACGACCCGGCGGTCTTCGCCGCGGTCGCGCCGCTCGCGCAGACCCGTCTCGTGCTGCTGTCGGAAATCCTGGAGCTGGTGGACTTCCTCTTCCTCGACGAGCCGGCCATCGACGAGGCGGCGTGGGCCAAGGCTATGAAGGACGGTGCGGCCGCTCTGCTCACGGCAGCCATCGACGCCTACTCGCCGCTCGCGGACGGACCCGAATGGGATGCCGCGACGCTGAAAGCCCGGCTGGAAGACGTGGCGGCCGCCCACGGCCTGAAGCTCGGCAAGGCGCAGGCTCCGGTGCGGGTGGCGGTGACGGGCAGGTCGGTGGGTCTGCCGCTGTTCGAATCGGTCGCCGTGCTCGGCCCGGACCGGACACTCGCCCGGTTGCGAGCCGCCCGCACCCGCCTGGCATGATCATAATAACCCCCGGCGTCGAGCGACGCGATGACACTATGCACATGACGCTGGAATGAGTAGCTATCCGGCATAGGACGACTCATGACGGTGACCAGCGTCGATACCTGCACGTAATTCTTTCGTCACGTTAGCATTACCTTCAATCCGCATCCTTGACTACATGTCGTATCTGCTGCGCCTTCTCCTGCCGGACCGCCCCGGCGCCCTGGGCGCGGTCGCGACCGCCCTTGGCCAGGCAGGCGTCGACATCGTCAGCCTGGACGTCGTCGAACGCGGCCCGGACGGCGCCGTGGACGACCTCGTCGTCGCGGCACCGCCGTATGGGCTCGTCGACACCGTCCTGACCGCCGCGCAGTCCGTACCCGGCGTGCGCGTGGAGTCCCTGCGCCCGTACCTGTCCGGGGGTACCGGCATTCAGCGTGACCTCGATCTCGTCGAAGCCATGACCTCCCGGCCCGACGATGCGCTCGCCATCATGACCGAGTTCGTCGCAGCGGTGTTCCACGCGGACTGGGCCGTGCTGCTGGACCGGGTCGCGCCGGAGGACCTGCGGGTTGTGGAGACCTCCGTCGGCGCTCCGGACCTCGGCGGCGACGAGTTCGCTGTTCCGGAACGGGTGCGGCCCGCGCTGGGATGGCTGCCGTTGGACCGCGCGCAGCGCCTGGACCGCGACGCGGGCTGGCTCCCGCCCCGTTGGACGGCGCTCGGCATGGAGCTGGCGGTCGCGCCGGTGGGCAGCCCAGACCGGGCGGTACTGGTCGGACGGCCGGGCGGCCCGACCTTCCGGGCGTCGGAGGTACAGCGGCTCGCGCATCTCGCCGGCATCGCCGCGACGATCGCCCACAACAGGAACGTCTCGCTCGCCACGCACGGAGCGCGTTGACGGCAGCGGCGAACGCCCGCGATCAACCGGTCGGATCTTCGTCAGCCCGCTCCACGGGAAGGGCATGCGCGCTGGCGGCCCGCGGCCCGGCGGCCAGCAGCACGGCGAACCCGGCCTCGTCGAGAACCGGGAGTTTCAGTGCCCGCGCCTTGTCGTACTTGGTTGCCCCGGGGTCGGCGCCGACCACCACGAAGGTCGTCTTCTTGCTCACCGAGCCGGTGACCTTGCCACCGCATGCCTGGACAGCCTCGGTGGCGGAGTCACGGCTCCACCCCGCCAGCGTCCCGGTGATGACGACGGTGACGCCCGCAAGCGAGCCCGGCCCGTCGTCGGCGCCGACGTCGGCGAACCGCGCCCCGCCGGAACGTGTCCGGTCGAGGATCTCACGGTGGCGGGCATCGGCGAACCAGTCGACAACGGTCGCCGCTATGGTCGGGCCGACCCCGTCGACAGCGGCCAGGGCCTCAGTGGACGCGGCGGCGATGGCGTCCATGGAACGCATCTCCCGCGCCAGCGCCCGAGCCGCGCTCGGCCCGACATGCCGGATGGACAGGCCGACCAACAGCCGCCACAGCGGCCGCGCCCGAGCCTGCTCGACCCCGCGCAGAATCTGGTCGATCTTCTTCTCGCCGAACCCACGCAGCCCGTCGAACGACTCGGCGCTCAGGTGAAAAACGTCTCCCACGTCGTGCACGCGACCGGCGTCCAACAGGGCGGTGGCGGTCTCATAACCGAACCCGTCGATGTCCAGCGCGCCCCGGGAGGCGAAGTGAAAGATCGACTCCCGCAGCTGCGCGGGGCATGACACCGTGTTCGGGCAGCGCGTGTCGGCCTCGTCCTCGGGGCGCACCAGCTCGGCGCCGCACTCCGGGCAGTGAGTCGGCATGACAAACGTGCGTTCGGAGCCGTCCCGCAGATCCACCAGCGGCCCGACGATCTCCGGGATGACGTCGCCGGCCTTGCGGAGCACCACGGTGTCGCCGATCAACACGCCCTTCCGCTCGATCTGGTCGGCGTTGTGCAGGGTGGCCAGAGCGACCGTCGAGCCCGCCACCCTGACCGGCGCCAGCCGGCCGAACGGGGTGACCCGGCCCGTGCGGCCCACGTTGACCTCGATGTCGAGCAGCTTGGTGGTCACCTCCTCGGGCGGATACTTGTAGGCCACCGCCCAGCGCGGGGATTTCGCGGTGGCGCCGAGCCGGCGTTGCAGCCCGAACGCGTCGACCTTGACCACCACCCCGTCGATCTCGTGCTCGACGTCGTGGCGCCGCTCCCCCCAGCGGCGGACGAACGCCTCGACCGCGGCGATGCTGCCCGCCACCTCGTGGTGGTGGGAGACGGGCAGGCCGAGTTCGGCCATCCGCTCGTACGCCGCGGACTGGGCCGCGACGTCAAGGCCCCGGTGCGCACCGAGCCCGTGGACTGTCATCGACAGCGGCCGCCTGGCGGTGACCCGGGGGTCCTTCTGCCGCAGCGACCCGGCGGCGGCGTTACGCGGGTTGGCGAACGGCTTCTCACCCGCCGCGACCAGGGCCGCGTTGAGCTCGGCGAACGCCGCGGTGGGGAAGAACACTTCGCCCCGGACCTCCAGCAGCGCCGGGACACCCGGGCCACGCAGCCGGATCGGCACCGTCGACAGGGTGCGGATGTTCGGGGTGACGTCCTCACCGACCCGCCCGTCGCCACGGGTGGCCGCGCGAACCAGATAACCGTCCTCGTAGACCAGGTCGATCGCCAGCCCGTCGATCTTCAGTTCACACAGCCAGGCGTCGACATCGGTGTCACGGGTCGCCCGCAGTGCCCACGCTTCGAGCTCGGCATCGGTGAAGACGTTGTCAAGGGAGAGCATCCGTTCCACATGCTCGACCGGTGTGAACAGCGTCGAGAAGAAGCCGGCGACCTTCTGGGTCGGCGAGTCCGAGGTGCGCAGCTGCGGATGACGGGCCTCGATCTCCGCCAGCTCGCCCATGAGCTGGTCGTACTCGGCATCGGAGACCGTCGGCGCATCCAGCACGTAGTAGCGGTAGGCGTACTCGTCCAGGTCACGGGCCAGCTCCGCGGCGCGCGCCCGCACCGATGGCGGGATCTCGCCGGACCCGGCCCCGGCGGCAGCCTTATCCTCGGCCTCGTCCTCGGTGTCGGCAGCTGGCTCGAGCACGGTGCTCGGGGGGCCGTCCGTGCCGGGTGCGGGAGGACAGGCACTCATGCCGAATCGTCCGCGAGCGCCCGGCCCGCCTCGCGGCAGCGGCGCAACGCCACCCGTGCGTAGGCGGGCGTCGCGCCCGCAAGACCGCAGGTCGGCGTCACCACGACCACCTCCCGAAGCTGTTCCGGGGAGAACCCCAGCCGGCGCCACATGGACCGGACCGGCTCGACGCTACGGCGGGCGTCCGACAGTTCGGTGTCCCGCACGCCGGTGTCCCGCGCCGGCACCACTCCCAGCAGCAGCGCGGTCCCCGCCTCGACCGCCTCACCGATCGCGTCGTCATCCGCGTGGGTGAGCGCGGTCGCGTCCACGCTGACGAAGGCCGCGCCGGCCCGGCGCAGCAGGTCGACCGGGGGCGATGCCGCGCAGCAGTGCACCCCGGCCGGCACCCCGGCGCCGGCGAGCAGGCCGCGCAGCCTGTCGGCGGCAACGTCCTGCGCCACCGCCGGCAGCACCCCGAAGCCGCTGGGTGTGCGGACCCGGCCGGCGAGCACCGCCGGCAGATTCGGCTCGTCGAGCTGGACGACCAGGCGGGCACCAGGCAGGACGCGCGCAATCCGCGCGAGGTGGCGGGCGATGCCCTCGGCGAGGGCCTCGGCCATGTCCCGGCTGGCCCCGGGGTCCTTGAGGGCCTTGTGCCCCCGCGTCAGCTCGATCGCGGCGGCGAGCGTCCACGGGCCGGTGACGGCAACCTTGAACGGCCCCGTATAGCCGGCGGCGACCTCGCCGAGCGCGTCGAGGTCACGGGCCATCAGGTCACGGGTGCGACGCAGGTCGACACCGGGACGCGGCACCAGCCGCCACCCGGACGGCTGCAGGTCGACCGGCATGTCCGCGAGCAGGCCCGCGGCGCGCCCGATCATCTCGGCCCCGGCCCCGCGGCCCGGCAGCTCAGGCAGGTGCGGCAGGTCCGGAAGCTCACCGAAGACCAGCCGGCAGGCCTCGACCGGGTCTGTCCCCGGCAACGAGCCGACCCCGGTCGCCGTCCCCGGCTCCCACAGCCGGGTGCTGGTGGGGATCGCGGCTGGCTGTGTCATGTGGCCATCCACATCATGATCAGAACTTCCCGTGTACGAAGAGCGCCCGAGGATAGGGCGTTCGGTCAGCGAGCGGCTCATCCGCGCCCGGTCCGGCAAGGCTGCGGAGAAAGCACCCTGGTGGTGGGCGCCGGCTGAGGACAACGCGGCCGGGCGGG
>NZ_CAKJTM010000046.1:19861-33009 GCF_917627345.1 Protofrankia sp. CiP3
ACGCGGGGAGCCGCGAGCCGGACAGTCCTGTTCTCGGGCGCTCGAAAGGTCAGGGCCTGAAACGCCGACCCGCCCGAACCCCGCGGATCAGCCGCCGGGTCAACCGGCATCGCGCGGGCCGGCACCGAACCGGCGGACATGGCCCCCGCCCAGGACCCGGTCACCGTCGTAGAGGACGACGGCCTGCCCAGGCGCGGTACCGCGGACCGGTTCGCCCAGCCTGATGTACAGCTCGTCCCCGACCGCCTCGGCGGTGGCCGGGACCGCCCGCCCGTGCGCGCGGACCTGGGCCGCGCACGCCACCGGGCCCTCATGCGGCCAGACCGCCACGTCCGCGACCAGATCGCGGACGTCGAGTGCCTGGGCCGGGCCAACCGTCACCGTGGCGGTCACCGGGGAGATGTCGAGGACATAACGCGGCCTGCCGTCGGGCGCGGGCCGACCGAGGCGCAGGCCCCGGCGCTGCCCGATCGTGAACGCGAACGCCCCGTCGTGCTCCCCCACCCGCTCGCCGGTGACGGCGTCCACCACCGGACCGGGCCGCGGCCCCAACCGGTCGCGCAGCCACCGGCCGGTGTCGCCGTCGGCGATGAAGCAGATGTCATGGCTGTCCGGCTTGTCCGCGACCGCGAGACCGCGGCGGGCGGCCTCGGCCCGGACCTCGGTCTTCGTGGTGTCCCCCAACGGGAAGATCGCGTGCATGAGCTGTTCGGGACGCAGCGTCCCCAGCACGTAGGACTGGTCCTTGTCCGGATCCACCGAACGGCGCAGCACCGCGCCGGACAGCTGGGCGTGATGCCCGGTGACGACCGCGTCGAAGCCCAGCGCCAGCGCCCGGTCGAGCACCGCCGCGAACTTGATCCGCTCATTGCAGCGGACGCAGGGGTTCGGCGTCCGCCCGGCTGAGTAGGCGGCAACGAACTCCTCGATGACGTCGTGCTCAAAGCGCTCCGCCAGATCCCACACGTAGAACGGGATGCCAAGGACGTCAGCGGCCCGGCGGGCGTCGTGCGCGTCCTCGACCGTGCAGCAGCCACGCGCGCCGGCGCGGTGCGACTCAGGGGATCTCGACAGCGCCAGGTGCACGCCGGTCACCGCGTGGCCGGCGTCGACCGCGCGGGCGGCCGCCACCGCTGAGTCGACTCCGCCGGACATGGCCGCAAGCACCCGCATCCCGTTCATCCTCCCGACAGGCCCGCCAGCGCACCGGCGCGGCGCGCCCGCTCCACCACCGGGGCGATCACTTTGACGAGTGCGTCGACGTCAGCGCGGGTGGAGGTCCGCCCCAGGGAGAAACGCAGCGACCCGCGAGCGCGGGCCTCGTCCACGCCCATGGCCAGCAGGACGTGCGACGGCCGGGCAACACCGGCGGAGCAGGCCGAACCCGTCGAGCACTCGATCCCGTGAGCGTCGAGAAGCAGCAGCAGCGAGTCGCCCTCGCAGCCGGGAAAGGTCAGATGGGCGATCCCGGGGAGGAGCCCCGAGCCCGAGGGTGCCCCGTTCACCACCGCGTCCGGCACCTCCACGAGGACACGTGCGACCAAATCATCACGTAGGGCAACGAGACGCTCCGCCTCGACCGGCCGTTCGCGGACCGCCGCGGTCGCCGCGGCCGCGAACGCCGCCACCCCCGGGGTGTCGAGCGTCCCCGATCGTAGATCGCGTTCCTGCCCGCCGCCGTGGGTCAGCGGCGCCAGCGCCAGCCCCCGGCGGACCAGCAACGCGCCCATGCCGATCGGACCGCCGAGCTTGTGGGCGCTGACTGTGAGCGCATCCGCTCCGCTGTCCTCGAACGACAGCGGGATCGACCCGACCGCCTGGACGGCGTCCGTGTGGAAGGCGATCCCGAAACCGTGTGCGACCGCCGCCAGCTCCGCGATCGGCGATACCGTGCCGACCTCGTTGTTCGCCCACATGACGCTCACCAGCGCGACGCTGTCGGGATCACGCACGATCGCCGCGGCGAGAACGTCGGGGTGCACCATCCCGGTGGCGTCCACAGGCAAGAGCTCGACCTGGGCATCCTGCGCCTCGGCGAGCCAGAACACCGCGTCCAGGATGGCGCGGTGCTCGACGGCACTGACCAGCACCCGGTGCCGGCGCGGCGCGACCGCCCGCCGTGCCCAGTACAGCCCCTTGATAGCCAGGTTGTCGCTCTCCGTCCCGCCGGCGGTGAAAACAACCTCCGACGGGCGTGCGCGCAGCGCGGCGGCCAACGCCTCACGCGACTCTTCGACTACTCTACGGGCGCGACGACCGCTGGCGTGCAGCGACGACGCGTTCCCGGCCTCCGCGAGCGCCGCGGTGTAGGCAGCCACGGCCTCAGGACGCATCGGCGTGGTCGCCGCGTGGTCGAGGTAGGTCACAACACTGAGGATATCCGCGCGCCGCCCGCTCGCCCCGGACGTACCCGACCCGCGCCAGTCGGGGCCGGGCGCAGCGGGAGGGTGGTACGGGCCCGCAGACAGCCCCACCAGACTCCGGCGCAGTAGGCGGCGTCGTCGGTGACACGCAGGACGACATAGGGGACGAGGCCGACGTCCGGGCGGTCGCGCCACCAGTCCCACGCGGTCGGCAGGACCGCCGCGGCCAGCAGGACCCGCCGGCCTGGCCGGCCCGCGGCAAGCCCGAGCGGCACCAGCCACACCCGCCGGGCCGTGTCCGCCGCCGCCCACGCCGTGAAGCGCCGGCCCTGAGCGACCAGAACCGCCGCGAGCGGCCCGGCATGTGGCACGGGCGGGCGCAGCTCGATGAGCTTGCGGCGTAGCCGCACCGCGCTGAGGACCGCGCCGAGTCCCACGGAGCCAGCGCTCCCCACGGTCAGGGCCGCTGGCCCGCGCACCGCCAGGGCAGCTGCCGCCACGCCCAGGGCCGCGCCCCGCGCCGGGCGCAGCGGCACGGGATGGCGCAGCGCGAGCGGCGCCGCGGACGATCCGTAGCCGACCCGTTGCGTGGCCCAGCCCAGCCAGGACGACCGGGGCTGGTGGAGCACCACTGTGGCCGCTTCGTAGCGCACCGACCAGCCGGCCGCGGTCAGCCGCCACACCAGGTCGACGTCCTCGCCGTAGCGCATCGCCGGATCGAAGTCGGCCAGCTCCCGACGGATCAGCAGCGCCGCGGCCGGCACATAGGAGATACGGCTGCCCGCACGGACCGGCCCGGACCGCGGGCCCAGGTCCAGCGGGGACCGTGACATCTCGTAGCGGGCGCGCAGGGCCCGGCCCGCGCTGGAGGCGACCCGCGGGGCCACGAGCGCGACCACCGGATCGACAAGATGCGGCAGCAGCCTGGTGAGCCAGCCCGCGCCGGGCAGCACATCCGAGTCGAGGAAGGCGACCAGCCCGGTTGTCGCGGCCCGCGCCCCGGCCATGCGGGCGGCCGCGGGCCCCAGCGGCGAGACATGCCTGATGACACGGGCACCGGCGAGCCGCGCGACCGCAGCGGTGGCGTCGGTTGAGCCGTCGTCGACCACGATCACCTCCCGGCAGCTCCCGGTGACCATGGTGAGCAGCCGGGACAGCTCCTCCGCCCGGTCGCGCGCCGGGATGACGAGGGTGACGTCGTCCGGGCCGGGCGTTCCCGGGACGTCGCTGGCGGGCGGCACGGGGTCGGCGTGCCCGGCGCTCACCAACCGGCGGGCGAGCGCACCCGCGCCAGCGCCGGCCTCCGCGACCGTCGCACCCGCCGCGAGGGCGCCGAACACGGCCGCGCCGGCCTGGCTCAGCGTGAGCAGCCGCAGCGGCGATCCACCGAGCAGTACCCGACCACGCGACAGGATGCGTAGGTCCGGGTCACACTGAACCGAGAACAGCGCAGGTAGCGGGGCTGCGGGCGGGCCAGGTGCCCGACTGCCACCGCCGGCTCCACCCACACGACGCACAGCACGAGCCGCCGGGCTCCCCGCATGGCCCACAGCACAATGACCCACAGGAGGAACCTATGGAATCCGCCGACAACGACCCCGCCTCGCGTGAGGTTCCAGGCATCTCCGCCGAGGGCACCGAGCCGGTGCTGGAGGACCTCCTGGTCGAGGACGTGTCCATCGACGGCATGTGCGGCGTCTACTGATCAACCAGCCACAGCCGAGGACCGTCACAGACGCATCGATGCCCACGCCCACGCACGCCGCCGCGGTCACGACCGGCGCCTTCGACCGCGGCCGCGCCTACCAGCTGCACCCGAAGGTCGCGCTGCGACCGGAACGCTTCGGCGCGCTCGCCTACTCCTATGACACCCGGCGGCTGTCCCTGCTGAAAGATCTGGATCTGGTCGCGGTGGTGCGCTCGCTCGCGGACGCGCCGTCCGCGGCTGCCGCGCTCGACGCGGTGCCCGCGGCGAAACGGCCGACGGTGGAGCGGGCGCTGGCCCGCCTGGTGGAAACGGGGTTCGTCCGTGAGCGTCACTGATACCGATGTGGCCGGGCCGGCATCCACGGTCCGGGCCCGCGGTTCCCTGCGGGACGAGCTGCTGCGCGGGCTCGCCGCGCCGATCTGTCTGACCTGGGAGTGGACGTACGCCTGCAATCTGGCGTGCGTCCACTGCCTGTCCTCCTCGGGGCGGCGCGACCCCCGCGAGCTGACCACCGGCCAGCTGCGTTCGGTCGTCGACCAGCTCGCCGGCATGCAGGTCTTCTACGTCAACGTCGGTGGCGGTGAGCCGATGACCCGGCCCGACTTCTTCGATGTGCTGGAGTACGCGGTCGACCATGGTGTCGGGGTCAAGTTCTCCACCAACGGAGGAATGATCACTCCGGTGAAGGCGCGGCGGCTCGCCGCGCTGGACTACGTCGACATCCAGATCTCCCTGGACGGCGCGGACGCGATGACCAACGACCCGGTGCGCGGTACCGGCTCCTATGACCGGGCCCGGACGGCCATGGATCACCTCGCCGCAGCCGGGTTCGGCGCGTTCAAGCTGTCCGTGGTCGTGACCAGGCACAACGCGAGCCAGCTCGACTCGTTCGAGGCACTGGCCCGGGACTACGGCGCGGAGCTGCGGATCACCCGGCTGCGCCCGTCCGGCCGGGGACGGGACTCCTGGGCCGAACTGCACCCGACCGCGACGCAACAGCGGGACCTGCATTCCTGGCTGCTGGCCCGGCCGCACGTGCTGACCGGCGACTCGTTCTTCCATCTGGCGGCCTACGGGCAATCCCTGCCCGGGTTGAACCTGTGCGGCGCCGGCCGGGTTGTCTGCCTGATCGACCCGGTCGGAGACGTCTACGCCTGCCCGTTCGCGCTGCACGAACACTTCCGCGCCGGCAATGTGCTGGACACCGGTGGGTTCGCGGCGGTGTGGCGGGAATCAGAGCTGTTCACCGAGCTGCGGGAACCGGGCAGTGCCGGGGCGTGCGCATCCTGCGGGCACTACGACGCCTGCCAGGGGGGGTGCATGGCGGCGAAGTTCTTCACCGGGCTGCCGCTGGACGGCCCCGACCCCGAATGCGTCCTCGGCCACGGCGAGGCGGCGCTGGCCGCGGTGAACCCCGCGAGCCTGCCCGCCGTCGACAACGACCACAGCAAGAACGACCGCAGCCGCAACCCAGGCGCCAAGCGCCTGCTCCCCCTGTCCGTCCTGCGCTGACAACGTCCGACACTGGCACCGTCCCGCGCTGACGACCGGCAGCTCACGCCACCGGTTCGATGCGCAGGTCGGTGACCCGGGCGAGGTGATCGAAGTCGCGGTCTGCATGCAACAGGCTCGCGTCGGCCTTGATGGCCAAGACTGCGACCAGGCAGTCCATGAGCGAACGAACCGTGACACCGCGGGCACGAGCCAGCCGGTAGAGATCGGCGGCCCGTTGGTAATCAGGGATTCCCGCCAGCGGAAGAACCGGGAACGGAGTCAGCCGCTTCTCAATCAGCTGGCCGTCGTCTGCTGTCCGGACTCCGGCAAGGAGTTCGAACCAGACGATCTCGGTGGTGACGAGAGGCGCCTTGTTTTCGACAAGCCTGCGGAGACGAAGATGAGCCGGCGATCTCGTGCCTCGGAAGAGCTCGATCCAGGCAGACGTATCAACAATGATCATCTTCCGCTCCCGAAGGCGACCCAAAAGGATCTTCAGGCAGACCCGCCGCACGAAGATCATTGATATCAACCCCCCAGCCCGCACCTTCAAGCTCGAGAATCTTTTGGCGCTCATCACGCATGATGATGTACCTCAAGGCGAGATCAACCATTTCGCGCCGCGTCCTGACGTTGTAGAGGCGCATCGCCTTCTCGATCAACTCGTCGTTGACAACGATGTTGGTCCGCACGTCCGTCATGGTCATTAACATACACACCCCTGTGTATTTTGCTTGTCAGCAGATCCAAAGACGACGATACGCACCGGATCGGATCGTGACAAGGTCGGTACATCAGGCAAATACCGCCGGGTCGGGATATGCGTGGACCGACGGCGGCCGGTTCAGAAGTCACCGGTGCGGCCGCGGAACTCCCGCAGGATGTCAACGAGCGACGTGACCTGGCCAGGGGACAGATCCGGGTTGGCGAAGACGCTCTCGTTGAGCCGGCCGGTCGCCGCGGCCGCGACGTCCCGCTGGGAAACTTCTGCCAGGACCCGCTCACGCTTGCGGGCGGCGGCTTCCAACGTCCGGCCCTGGAAGGTGCGCCCCTGCGCCGGCGGCGGGGCCCAGCTGCTGGGCCAGGGTCTCGTCGACGGTCCGCTCGACCCGTCGCATCGTGATCCGCAGGATCGGCGGAGTCATGACGGTGGTGACAAGCGCCACCAGGACCACCACCGTGTAGGCCGCCGTGCCCAACACGCCGAGGCGGAGCCCCACCGCGGCGACCACCAGGCCGATCACCCCGCGGGCGTTGAGCCCTGCGCCGAGCGCCAGCGCCTCCCAGTGGCCGAGCCGACCGGCCCGCGCGCCGAGGTAGACACCGCCGAACTTGCCCGCGACGGCGAGCAGCAGCACCACCAGGCCGGCGGCGAGGACCGGCGGATCGGTGAGCATGCCGAGGTCGACCCGTAGCCCGGCCGTGGCGAAGAAAATCGGAGCCAGTACGGTGAGTACCACCGTCCGCAGCGGCGCGACCCGGTCGGGGATGAAGTCCCGGCTGGACCCGACGACGATGCCGGCGATGAAGGCGCCAAAGATTGCCTCCAGTTTCAACGCATCCGTCGCGGCAGCCGCGGCAAGGATCAGCACCGTGACAACCGGGATGCAGCCGCTGCCGTCCCGCGCGGCCCCGGCGAACCGAAGCGCGGCCCGGACCACCGGCCGGCCGGCCACCAGGGCGACCAGCACCGTGCCCAGCACGCTCACGACCGGCACGGCGATGTCACCGCCATGCACGCCCGTGGTCGCCATCGCCGACACCACCGAAAGCATCGACCATCCGACCGCGTCGTCGACCGCGGCCGCGGCCAGGGTGAGCTGGCCGACGTTACGGTCCAGCAGGCGCATGTCAATAAGGATCTTCGCGGCGACCGGGATCGCGCTGACACCCAGCGCGACACCAAGAAACATCGCGAACACCGACCGGTTGGCGCCATCGGCGACGAGCGAGTCCGGCAGCAGCAGTCCCCCTGCGACTCCGAGGCCCAGCGGAAGCAGCAGCCCGGCGAGGCCGACTCGGACGACGGTCAGGCTGCGGCGGCGCACCAGCCCGATGTCCATGTCCATCCCGGTGAAACCGACCAGCAGAATCACGCCGAGCTGACCGACAGCGTCGAGGAGATGGAACTGGTCAGCGCGCGCCGGCAGCAGCCAGCCGGCGAAACCGGGCGCGAGCGTGCCGAGCAGGGACGGCCCGAGCAGCACGCCGGTGACCAGTTCACCCACCACGGCGGGCATTGCGAGCCGCGTTGCCACCCGGCCCAGGAGATGAGCAAGCCCGAGCAGCACCGCGATCTGGAGCAGGAAGATGAGAAGCACCTGCGACGACAGCGTGGCCACCGGACCGGACGCGTAGGCCATCACCACTCCTGCCAGAAGGTAAGAGCGCCCGAGGATAGGACTGTCCGGCTCGCGGCTCCCCGCATCCCGCCCGGCCGCGTTGTCCTCAGTCGGCGCCCACCACCAGGGCGCCTTCCTCCTCCGCCTCGCGATGCACGCACCCCAACCCCGCTCCTTGATCCACACCCCTGTTGCCGGGCGCTCTAAGGCGGAAATCCAAACGCAGATCGTGAATAACGTACCGACCACGCATGAAGCCGTGATGTGGTTTCCGGCCTCGATCAGCCCCGGTTTTCGACGTCATGGCTCCGTTCGTGCCGGCCGCCGCCCGCCGCGGAGCCGGTGCAGCACCTTCAGCCGGGCGGTGTCGGCCGCGTCCAGCGCGTAGCAGGTGAGAAACAGCGCCGCGAGCAGGGGAGCGCGTAACTTCAGCACGAGTGAGAACCGCTGTGACGCGGTCAGCGGCAGCGCGTTGACCCACGAGCGCGCCCACGGCTTGCGGAGCTTCCTCGGGGCGACGAAGTCCGGCCCGGAGATCTCCACCCGCGTCGAGCTCGACTTGCCGAGCAGCCGCCATGTACCGCTCGGCAGGCAACGGGTCAGCGACAGCTGGCAGAACACGCTGGGGCCCGTGATGCCGTGCTCGAGCCGCCACCGGGCCCGCTCGCCGAGCGTGGCCTGGAAACGTTCCACTCGACGGCGGAACGCCTGTTCCGTCGTCCAGTGCCCCAGCTGTCCCCTCGAATAGAACAGGCGGGTCTCGCAGAATTCCCGGTCCCTCCTGCTGGTCTCGTCCTCCTTGGACGTGTCACCGCCGGTCGCCGCCAGCCAGTTCGTCCAGCGGTACCGGGCGGTCCCGGTCGACCAGATGACCGCCCAGTCGAGCATGTGTGACAGCAGGAAGAAGCGTGGGTCGGCGATGGCGCCGCTGTACTTCTCCTGAACAAAGCTCCTGATTGTCAGCCAATCCTCAAAAGTGGCCCTGTTGACCCGGTCGATGTAGCCGGTGTCGAGGCAGGCGCGCCGGAGGTCCTTCTCGATGATGTTCGAGACATGCCACATGGTCTGGCAGGACTGGCCCAGTCCCTGGCTGTAGTAGGCATCGATAATCGAGGACGCGTCGCCGAGTATCGCGTACCGCCTGGGGTGGACGAAGGTGTCCGTCACGTGCTGCACGTTGCGGTACATACGGAACTCGAGCAGGTTCTCCCGGCTGAGCACTCCGTCGAAGACCGGGTATTCGGCCAGTGCCGCGAAGAACCGGTCCTTGGGGCCGCCTTTCTTCGGCAGCTTTTTCTGGTCGTAGGTGATGCCGACGCTCACCCGGCCTCCCGAGAGCCGGATCACCCAGATCCAGTGGCCGTCGCCCCACAGGTGCAGGGTGTACAGGTCTCTGCGGGTGGAGGTGCCGTCCGCGGTGGTGTACCGCCACACCGGTTCGAACATCTCGTCGGTGATGCCGGCGAACTGCCCCCACAGAGCCGTGGTCTGGAAGCCGTCGTTGAGCACCCGTGACTCGGCGCGGTGACCCAGCTTGCTCGCCAACATCCTGCTCCGTCCGGAACAGTCGATGACCCAGCGGGTGTGGACACTGCCCTGGGTCTTCGCGGCGTGGTCGGCCCAGGTCACCAGATGCGCGTCCGTGCCGGTCCGCGCGATCTCGACGCCGGTCACCCGGGCGGCGTCCAGGAAGCGGATGTTGTGCCTGCTGTGCACGGACTTGCGCAGCAGGTCTTCCGTGTCGGGCCGGCAGATCTGCTGGTCGACCACCAGCGCGCGGAACGCGAGCTTGTTTTTCGCGATCTTATATAAGTAGTGGTCACGGAAGTCGTCATGCATCTCCCGCAGCGTGAACTCCGACATTGCGGCGACGACCCATTCCGACTTGGGCCGGAACTCCCGCTGGCCTTGAACCCCATAGGTAAACCAGACACCCAGCTTGACGAAACAGTCGTCGTTGAGGAAGTCATCGAGATCACCGATAATACGGGGAACTCCGGTGGAGACCAGGAACGACTCGCCCACCTTGTAGCTGGGTTTCTGGCTGACCACGTCATCGATGACCGTCACGTCCATCCCGCGTTTCGCCAGTCCCAGCGCGGCGAGCAGCCCGACCATGCCCGCTCCCACCACTACAACCTCGGTACGCGTCACTTCCGTCGTCGCCGGGTGCGAAAGGCTGTCCATGTGCCGCTCTCCTCAGGTCATGCCTGTTGCGGTTCAGGCTGTTGCGGCGGCCCCGAGCATGCTGCGGGCATAGCGATCCAACGCACCGCCCTCACGCAGGAACAGCCGGGGGGCCACCAATTCGCATTCCAGCAGCTGCAGGCCCCCGTCCGGGGCGGGCAGAGTATCGATCCGTGCGTACCGCAGCTGCTCGAACCATGAGCACAGCAGGCTGTGCAGCTCCTCGGCCCAGGCGATGTGTGCGGGTGTGGCCTCGACGCGCTTGTTGACGCCACCGAAGGACTCGTGCGCAATCCAGCCGTTCTCGGCAACCGACTTGGCGATCGCATGGCTGTACCTTCCGCCGATGAAGACGAAGGACGTCTCGCCGCGAGTGGTGATCTCATCGACGAAGGGCTGCACGCTCACTGTCGTCATCGCGGTCAGCTCGGCGAACCGGCGCTCGGCGTTGCTCCCAGCCACCGCGTCGGAATCATCGGGCAACGTGAGGTGTGGATGGTCCGCGGTGGGGTCGGGGTCATCAATCGGGATTTCGGCCCGGGTCACCCGGAAGGCGTTCCAGCCGCGAGCCGACAGCGTCGGCTTGACCACGGCGCGCCGCCACCCGGTCCGCTCCAGGATGGTGTGGAGGGTGACCGGCGTCCCCCGGGACACCCACTCGGTCGGCACAACAGGGACCCCGGCGTCGGCGAGTCTGGGCAGATAGTCGAACTTGTCCAGCCCCCTGGCCACGAGTCCGGGCGGATTGACCACCGGAAGGCCGCCAGGAGCGTTCGCCCGTACCCGCGCGCAGAGCGCGTCGATACGCGGGATCAGATCCGGCTCCAGATGGAAATAGCGCAGCATGCGCAGGCTCAGCAGGTCGATGCCACTCCAGTTGATCTGATCCGCATCGGCAAGCTTGACGATCTCCACATCCGTGTCGTGCCGGGCGAAGGCGGCCTCCACATCGGGAAGGTCGTCGTGTGGGATCGTGAGACAGAGGTACGCGATTCGGCGTCGTCGAGTCACCCGGATGCCCTCCGCTGTCGGACGGCCAGCGGCGATGATCACCGTGGCAACAACGGAGACGCTAGTAGCACCGTCCTGGGCGGACATCCGTGTCGACGTCGGAGTTAAGGCCAGATGACACCGAATTAACGGATGGTATCCACGATACGCGATGCCGCCGCCGGCCCCCGGCTGCCGAGATCCTGCCCGGCGCCCTGGGTTTGGCGCCGGAACCTTGTCTGGGACGGCCACGACGAAGCACTGTCCGAACCGTGGATGCAGACGAGGTGCCATACCCGAATTCACCCGGAGACGTCAGCGGCTCCCTGCTGCGGAGCCTGAACGACACCGTTACCTGTTCGACGATCGCCGACGCGATGGACGCCCTCCATCGTGACGGTGCGGTGACCGGTCTGCGTCGGCTGACCGGAAGCGGGCTGGTCGTGGGGCCTGCTTTCACCCTGCGTTATGAAGTCGTGTCCGCGGATTCGCCAGGCAGCATCGGCGACTTCGTCGACGACGTGCCCGCCGGGGCCGTCGTCATGATCGACAATGCGGGCCGTGACTGGTGCTCGGTGTGGGGCGACCTGGTCACCACAGTTGCCCATGCGCGCGGCGTCGCGGGCACGGTGATCGATGGAGCCTGCCGTGACGTCGCGGGCAGCGCCGAGATCGGCTACTCGATCTGGGCCGCGGCCACCTGCGTCAAATCCGGGCGCGGCCGGGTCAGGCTGGCCGCCATGCAGGAGCCGGTCACCGTACGGGGCACCTCCGTCGCTCCAGGAGACTGGGTGTGTGCGGACGAATCGGGAATCGTCGTTGCCCCGGCCGGGATGGTTGACGCCCTCGCCACCGAGATCCGCCGGATCGACGATCTGGAGGGCCGGGTACTCGCCGCGGTGCGGGCAGGCATACCGCTGTCCGAGGCCCGAGCCGCCAACGGCTACCACCGCCTCGGCGCCTGCACCCAGGGAGGCCGGGCATGACGGGGCAGGGGGCTGTCACAGGGGAATCGGCCCACGGAGTACACCGGCCCGCCCGCGTGGTCCCGAGGCAGGAGATGACGGGGCATGCCCTGCCTCGGGTTGACATGGCGGACCAGCAATCCCAGCTCCGGGCGTTACGAGAGACCTGGCCGCACGTGTACGCGCTGATCGACGAGGAACGCGCCCTCGGCCTGGCCGCTGATGGGGAGCGCGACGACTTCGGTTCCGCGCGGCATGGCGGCCGAGGCGAAAGTTACGTCGACGCCCAACAGGCACACCCGCAGGCGCGGATCATCGGTATCCGGCACCTCATGGCCCTGGTGATCGGCCCAGCGGGCGACGATCGGCCGGTCGTTGTGGACCTGCTGGGCGGCGATGGGCTGCTCCACCGGGTCTGCCTGCGTCCCGACATGCCCGACGCGACGGTCGTCACCTGTGACGCGGCCTCGTTCATGGTCGCTCGTGCGTGGGCGGCAGGTGTTCCGGCGGTCCGGCAGCGTGCCCAGCGGCAGGTGTTCCGTTCGGGAAGCGTCGACGGTGTGCTCCTCGCATACGGCAGCCACCACATACCGGAGCCGGAGCGACAGGAGGTGGCCGACGAGGCGTGGCGAGTGCTGCGGCCCGGGGGCAGGTTCGTGCTGCACGACTTTGCCGAAGGGTCGCCCGTGGCGACCTGGTTCCTGGATGTCGTGGACAAACAGTCCGCGACCGGTCACCGCTACGCGCACTTCACCACTGACCAGATGCGAGAGTGTCTTGTGCGCTCCGGTTTCCGCACGGTGACGACGGACTGGATGTTCGACCCGATCGTGGTGACCGGTGCCTCGGAACAGGCGGCGCGGGCCGCGCTGGGCCACTACCTGGTGCGGATGTACGGGCTGGACAAGCTGGTGGCGGCTCATGGGCCCGAGGGTGCCTCGATGGTGGCGTTCGAACTCGCACGCCAGATATTCCGGTTCGACGACATGGGAGGCGACATGGGAGATCATGTCGGTGAATGCGTCGTCGAGCGGTTGGGCCCGTCGCGGTGGCGGTGCGTCCTGCCCCGCTTCGCTCTGGTCGCCGTCGGGAGGAAGCC
>NZ_CAKJTM010000046.1:33403-41915 GCF_917627345.1 Protofrankia sp. CiP3
CCACCCGGGACGGCGTGAGGCTGTCGCGTCAGGCCACGTCGCTGCCCTGGACCGCCGTCCCGTTCAACGGGCCGTTCATGTTCGTCGTGCCTGACGGCTCCGTCGCGGGCAGGTCCGTGCCGGCATGACGGAAGCGGGCCAGGTCAGCGCGGTTCTGGCAACCGGTCTTGGTCAGCAGATTCCGCAGATGGGACTCGACGGTGCGCGTGGATAACACCAACCGGTCCGCAACCAACTGATTGGATAATCCACGCGCGACCAGCTCCAGCACATCCATCTCCCGGGTGGTCACGCCGACCCTTGCCAGGGCGTAAGGCACGGTGGTCGCGCCTCTGCCCCGCCGCGGGACCGGGGCACCGATGCGGCGCAACGACTGACGTGCCTGCTGGACCAGCCGAGGGTGTCCACAGGAGCCAAAGTAGGCGATCGCCTCCTGCAGCCACTCTGCCGGAGCCCCCCAACCGGCGTCGGCGGCCGCCTCCGCCACCGCGAGCTGGCCCTGATGCCTGCACCAGTCGAAACCTCGCAGCAGCCGGACTGCCTCGCAGGCCCGCAGCTCGGCTTGCGCGCGGTCCCCCGTACGCCCCGTTACAACGGCCAGACCGAACGCGCCGAGGCCACGGTCGGCCGTAGACAGCAGAGGGTCGGCAGGCGCAGTGGTCCCCTCGAGAGCATGGGCGAGCCGCCGCAGCCCCGACCAGCAGAAGGGAACGTGGGCCTCGGGGAACACACCCGCCTCGGCCTGCGTGTCGAGCACCCGGGCCAGGGACACCATGTTGTTCGCTGCCAGCGCCTCCATCGCATCCACGAGCGTGTGGTCGCCGTCAATGCCGCGGTCCGCGCCAGAGCGCTCTGATTCGACCATTCTCACCAGGCGCAACAGTCCCTGCGCCTGGCCGAGTAAGTGGGGCAGGGACAGCCGCCTTGCTTCGAGCCCGGCCGACTCAGCCCATACCTTCGCCTCGTCGCCGTTCCCGGACAGCAGGAGGGCCTGCGCGAGCCGGATCTCCAGCCTTGTCGTCAGCGCCCGCAGCCCCGTCTGGTCCGCCAGCTCCCGCACGGTTCGCAGCTCGCGGGTGTCGGCGGTGGTGAGCATCCGCACGACGGCAGTTCCCGCCCTGGCATGGATGTCCCAGTAGGTCATCCGGTGTAGGGCCGCGACCCTGGCCAGCCTGGTGTACGCCCGTCGTGTCGCGGCGATGTCGTGCCGTTCAGCGGCACAGCCCAGCACGTCAAGTGCCTCGCAGACCAGAGCGGGCAGCGCGAGATCCAGAGCGGCACGCAGCGCGCGCAGGGCCAGCCGTCGCGCCGTCAGGTCATCGGCCAGCGTCAGCGCGGTGGCTGCCGCCCGGAGCAGGACCCGTACCTGGTCCACGCTGTCCACCAGCCCGCCGGGCCCGCAACGTCCCGGACCGGCGCTGGTACCGGGCGCCTGCACGCTGGGGCGCAGAAAGAACAGCAGCGCCCGTTCGGCCCCGGCGTCGCCGATACGGGACACGATGTCGAGCTGCTCCGTCAGGACCTCAGTGTGCTCCGGCGAACCCGGGGCCAGGATTGCCGCGGCGCGTTGGAGTTTCCGCCGTGCCAGCGACAGATCGGTCTCCGCCTCGTGCCGCGCCTGGTCGCGGAGAAGCTCGGCCGCCGCGCGGCCCAGCGAGCGCACCTGGTCGGGGGACATCGTGCGCCGGATCACCTCGCCGACGAGCGCGTGCCGGAACCCGAAACCGTCCCGGTCCGCGAGCGGACACGCCTGCACGATATCCAGCTCAACAAGCCGGTTGATGGAGCGTTCGGTCATGCCGGCGGGAAGCCGGGTGATCCTCTCCACGGCGTCAGCTCCGAACGTGGGGCCCAACAAGCTCATCACCCGCAATGCCTGGCGGTCGTGATCGTCCAATCCGGCCATCCGCAGCAGGACCCGGCTGGCGAGCGGACGGGGAACCTGCGCGGTGAACAGGTCGCTGACGGTGGCCATCGCGGTGCCGTCGCCACCGGTGGCGATGACATCACCGTCGGCGGTGATAGCGGTGGCGAGGTCGTGGACACAGTCGAGCAGGTCAAGCAGGTGGAGTGGAACGCCGTCGCTCCAGCGGCGCAGGAAGTCGATGACCTGTGGGTCCGGGGCGGGGATGCGATGGCGGACCAGTTCCTCGACTTCAGCTGGAGCCAGCGGGGGAATGATCCCGTCGAGGTAGTTCAGGTTGCCGCAGATCTCCTCGACCATCGGCCATTCGAGCCGTGCTGGTGATTGCGCGGTGCCTACCAGTATCAATGGGACCTCATCGAGGTGGTCGGAAATATAGAACAGCACCTCCTGGGTACGGGGATCGGCGTGGTGCAGGTCCTCCACAACCACGAGCGCGGCCGGTTCCCCCGGCCTGCTCGTCCACCGCACAATAAGCTGCTCTGCCACCACCTCCGCGGGAGTGCACTGCTCGAATTCGACGGCGTCTGGTAGTTTGCTGCCCACCCGCAGTAGGGATTCCCGCAGGGATCGCAACGGAGATCCGCCGGGTACGCAACGACCGCGGAAGGTAACCATCCCCTTCTGCTCGGCCCGGTGGGTGAAAATCCTGGCCAGATGGCTCTTGCCAATACCGCGTTCGCCGCTGAGCAGGTATCCGCTCCCGCGTCCGGTCCTGGCCGCCCTCAGGACGAGGTCGTCGAAATAAGCCAACAGCCCCTGTCTGCCCACCGACCACGGTGTCGAGGTGGCGGGCCAGGACGGTGTGCTCCGGCCCGGCCCGCTTGCGGCCGTCGGGGGCCGGCCGGCCCCCTGCGCTGGGATGACCATCGGCGACCTCCTGCAGGGGTGCGTTCAGCCGGATCGGCCGCCACCGCGGTGTGAGCATCGGTGTGGTGACGGCCTGTTGTGCCGCACCGCGCACCCACTCGCCTCACAGCGCGAGGAATCGGCGGCCACTAGCATCCATGGATTGAGCCGATTGATGAAATCTGCGTTTGTGCCGTCATCAGGAGTGACACACCAGCTCTACCGACACCTGTGATGGATGAACCACGCAGCCAGGTATCAACAGTGCCAGCATGCGGGCCGCCAGCTTACCGAACTGTGACGGTTCTGAAAGCCGTCAGAAGTCAGCCGTCAGAAGTCACCGGCACGGCCGCGGAACTCCCTCAGGATGTCAACGAGCGACGTGATCTGGTCAGGGGACAGATCCGGGTTGGCGAAGACGCTCTCGTTGAGCCGGTCGGTCGCCGCGGCCGCGACATCCCGCCCCGCCGCCGTGATCTCCGCCAAGGTCGCCCGCCGGTCCGTCGGATGCGGGATGCGCCGGACAAACCCCTGCGCCGCGAGCCGGTCGACCGCACTCGTCACGCTGGTCGGATGCACCTGCAGGCGGTTGCCGACCTTGCTCATGGGCAAGGACCCGGCCCGGCTGAACAGCAGCAGCATCAGCAGTTCGTAACGAGCGAAGGTCAACTCGAACGGACGCAGCACCTCGTCCACCCGGGCCAGGATGATCTGCTGCGCACGCATCACGGACGTGACCGCGGCCATGCTGTCGGCGGTCTGCGCCCATCCGTGCGCTGTCCACTGCCGACGCGCCTCCTCGATGGGGTCGAACGGCAAGGGTTTCGGAGAGGACACGGACACCTCAGGCGCGGTTGGTCCCTGCACGGGAATCAGACGTTACGACGATACCGGCCACCGACCTCGAAGAAGGCATCACTGATCTGACCGAGCGAGCAACAGCGGACCGCGTCCATGAGCACGTCGAAGATATTCTGACCGGTTGCGGCGGCCACGCGCAGCCGCCGCAACGCCGCCGGCGCCTCCTCGGCGTGGCGGGCGGAGAAGTCCGCGAGCCGGGCGAGCTGGGAGCGCTTCTCATCCTCGGTGGCGCGCGCGAGTTCTACCGGGCCGTGCGGACTGTCGCCGCTGCCGGCGTCGGGGGCAGGGGCGAGAAAGGTGTTCACTCCGATGATGGGCAATGTGCCGTCATGCTTGCGCTGTTCGTACAGCATGGACTCGTCCTGGATGCGGCCGCGCTGATAGCCGGTCTCCATCGCGCCGAGCACACCGCCGCGCTCGGAGATCCGCTCGAATTCGGCCAGTACCGCCTCCTCCACGAGGTCGGTGAGCTCGTCGACGATGTAGGAGCCCTGCAACGGGTTCTCGTTGCCCGCCAGCCCCCATTCGTTGTCGATAATCATCTGGATGGCCAGTGCCCGGCGGACGGAATGCTCGGTCGGGGTGGTCACCGCCTCGTCATAGGCGTTGGTGTGCAGGCTGTTGCAGTTGTCGTAGATGGCGCACAGGGCCTGCAACGTCGTCCGGATGTCGTTGAAGTCCATCTCCTGCGCGTGCAGGGAACGGCCGGATGTCTGCACGTGGTATTTGAGCAGCTGCGATCGTTGCGACGCTCCATAGCGCTCGCGCATCGCCACCGCCCAGATCCGCCGGGCGACCCGGCCGAGGACGGTGTACTCCGCATCCAGCCCGTTGGAGAAAAAGAACGACAGGTTCGGCGCGAAGTCGTCGATGGCCATTCCGCGCGCGAGGTACGCCTCGACATACGTGAAACCGTTGGTGAGAGTGAAGGCGAGCTGACTGATCGGGTTCGCGCCGGCCTCCGCGATATGGTAACCGGAAATCGACACCGAATAGAAGTTGCGGACGCCGTGGGCGATGAACCACTCCTGCATGTCGGCCATCGCGCGCAGGGCGAACTCGGTGGAGAAGATACAGGTGTTCTGGCCCTGGTCCTCCTTGAGGATGTCGGCCTGCACGGTGCCCCGCACGGTCGCCAGTGCCCGCACCCGGATGCCCGCGGCCTCCTCGGCGCTGGGCTCACGGCCCTGTTCGGCCCGGAACGCGGCCAGGCACTGGTCCACGGCCACGTTGAGGAACATCGCCAGGATCGCCGGCGCCGGGCCGTTGATCGTCATGGAGACGCTCGTCGTCGGTGCGCACAGGTCAAAGCCCGCGTAGAGCTCCGCCATGTCGTCCAGGGTCGCGATCGAGACCCCGGAGGTGCCGATCTTGCCGTAGATGTCGGGACGCGCCGCCGGGTCGCGGCCGTAGAGCGTGACCGAGTCGAACGCCGTGGACAACCGGGTGGCCTGCGACCCCCGGGACAGCAAGTGGAACCGGCGGTTCGTCCGGAACGGGTCACCCTCACCGGCGAACATCCGGGCCGGCGCCTCACCGGCCCGCTTGAACGGGAACACACCGGCGGTGAACGGGAATCGGCCGGGCAGGTTCTCCGCCCGCAGGAAGCGGACGAGCTCACCGTGGTCGTCCATCCGGGGCAGCGCCACCCGTGGTATGGACGTGCCCGACAGGGTGACCCGGCGCAACGGCGTGTGGATGTCCTTTCCGCGCACTGTGTAGACGAGTTCCTGACCGGAGTACTCCGCCACCGTGGCCGGCCAGTTCGCCAGCTCCGCACCGATGGCGGGATCCAGGGCCTTCTCGGCGCCGTCGATGAGGGCGTCGAGCGCGCTGTGATCGTGGCCGGCGGCGGCGAGCTCGCGCCGGGCGGTGATCAGATGCTGGCGTCGGCGCGCCGCCTCGGCCTGCCGGGCGCTGTGCAGATGGTAGGCGCGGACGGTCTCGGCCACCTCGGCCAGGTAGCGGACACGGCCCCGCGGGACCACCGTCGCCAGCCCCGAGGAGGCCCTGACCGTCACCGTGGGCAGTGCACCGGCGGCGAGCGGCAGCCCCCTGGCCGCGAGCAGCCCGGTCAGGTGCTGGTAGAGCGCGGTGACGCCGTCGTCGTTGAACCTGGCCGCGCTGGTCCCGAAGACGGGCATGTCCGTCCAGGGGACACCGAACGCCTCCCGGTTGCGCACCAGCTGGCGGGCGACGTCACGGCGGGCATCCTCAGCGCCCGGCCGCTCGAACTTGTTGATTGCCACGACGTCCGCGAAGTCGAGCATGTCGATCTTCTCAAGCTGGGACGCGGCACCGTACTCGGGTGTCATCACGTAAAGGGCGACATCGACGAGGTCGACGATCCCGGCGTCCCCTTGGCCGATGCCCGGTGTCTCGACGACGACCAGGTCGTAGCCGGCGGACCGGCAGGCTGCGATCACGTCGCCGATGTGTTCGGGCAGTTCGCCGCCGGCCCCCCGGGTCGCCAGGGAGCGGAAGAAGATATTGGCCCCGCCGTCGGCGTCACCGAGCACGTTCATCCGGATGCGGTCACCGAGCAGCGCGCCGCCGCCGCGGCGACGGGTCGGGTCGACCGCGATAACGGCGATACGCAGTTTGTCCTGCTGGTCCACGCGGAAGCGGCGCAGCAGCTCGTCGGTGAGGGACGACTTCCCGGACCCGCCCGTCCCGGTGATGCCGAGGACGGGAACCTCGGTGCGCGCCGCCGCCCGGAGCTCGGCCGCGAGTTCGGGCGAACGGCCGGCCTGGAGCACGGTGATCGCCCGAGCGAGCGCGGCCTGCTCACCGGCGAGGACCGCGGGCAGTGGCGGGGGCTGTTCGGCCAGATCGACGTCACAGGCGGCGACAATCATATTGATCATTCCGAGGAGGCCGAGGCGCTGCCCGTCCTCGGGCGAGAAGATCCGGGCGACACCGCGGGAGTGCAACAGGGCGATCTCCTCGGGGACGATGACCCCCCCTCCCCCGCCGTACACCCGCACGTGGCCGGCGTCGCGCTCACGCAGCCGCTCCACCAGATAGGTGAAGTACTCGATATGCCCACCCTGGTAGGACGACAACGCCACCCCGCTCGCGTCCTCCTGGACCGCGGCCGTGACGAGCTCGTCGACGCCGCGGTCATGGCCGAGGTGGATCACCTCGACACCCTGGGAGCACAGGATCCTGCGCATGATGTTGATCGCCGCGTCATGCCCGTCGAACAGCGACGCGGCGGTGACGATACGCACCGGGTGCTTGGGCACGCGCGGGGCTGACCGGTCGGCTGTGTTCATCCCTGTGACCCCCCGGGCCCCACGGCAGGCTCGCTCCGCCGTCGGTAGTTTGACAACGGATAGTAGGACGTCCACATAGTAGGCGTAAAACCGTCCGACCGCACCCACCGAAATCCCGGATCAGTTATTGATCAATCGATCCCATCACCATCAGCCAGCACAATCGTCGACAAGCCCCCAGCGGACGGCGGTCACCACGTCGCACGGCTCACCGGTCAGCGCAAGCCATGCCGTCCGGGCGGGCCCGATCCGGCGGGTGATGCTCACGGTGCCGCCCGCGCCGGGCACCAGCCCCATACCGACTTCCGGGAGCCGGAAGACCGTGTCCCGGGCGGCGATCACATGATCGGCAAAAGCGGGCAGCTCGACGCCCGCGCCGACGCACGCCCCGTGGACGTGCGCCGTGACCTGGCCGGGAAACCGGACGAGCTCAGCCGCCGCGCCGGCAGCGACCCGGATGACGTGCGCGGTCGCGGGATCGGGCGCCGTACCGAACTGGCTGAGGTCACCGCCGCTGCCGAAGGCCGGCCCGGCCGCGTCGAGCAGGACCTCGGTGATGCCGCCGTCAGACCGTGCCGCCCGCAGCGCGGCGACGAGCGCGTCGCGGGTCGCGGTGTCGTAGGCGTTGCGGACCTCGGGCCGGTTCAGCGTGAGACGAAGCTGACCGCCGGCCCGGCGCACCCGCACCGGCTCGACACTGTCGCGGTGACGCATCGGGCCACGGCCCGCGAGCCAGGCCGCGAACTCCGGGCCGGCAAGCAGGGCCGAGTAAGCCAACGACTCGGCCACCAGCCCGTCCAGCGGAGCGAGCGTCGCGGTCAACCGCAGCAGGCCGACGAGAGCGACCGCGGCGAGCGGGTGCGCACGCACCTGGCGGACGAGCCGCGCCAGCGCGTCCGCGAGGTCGTCCACCTCGACCGCGCCGGGTGTCCCCGCTCGCGCACCGGCCTTCGCGATCTCTCCCGTACCGACCGTGAGCAGGATGTCCGGCGCTCCCACGGCGAGGCCGGTAGGCGGGCAGCCCCCGGCGGCCACCCCTACGATGACGATCGGCGGGCGGGCCTGGGCGAGTCGCTCCAGCGCCGCGGTCACCACGCCGGCCCGATCCATTGTCGAACCTGTCGGCAGGTCCGTCGCCGGGGCCGGGGCCGGCGACGGGGCCATCGTCAGGTCGACAGCCAGCAGTGGCACACCACCGAGGAGGTCGACAAGATCAGCCGGGGATGCCACATCCACAAGATCAGCTGCCACATCGATCGGCAGCACGCCGACCGGGAACAGGTCGACCGACGGTACCGGTGTGACAGATGCTGCCTGGGCGACAGGTGGGATCGGCACGGGCAAACGGTAGCGGGTAGCCACCGAGGAACGAACTGAGCCGACCTTGCTCCTGGCACCGGTCCAGACCGACATCACCATGGGAGGCAGGGAGGTGGGACGGTGAGCCTGCCCCTGTCGGGGATGACCGTCCTCACCTCGGATGATCCACCCACCGGCGCGGCGGGTGCGGGCGGAGCGCGGGCCGGCTCCCCAGCGCTGGCCGCGGCCGTCGAGCTGTTGCGCGGCCTCGGCGCGGCGGTCCCGCGGTTGGGCCCAACCG
>NZ_CAKJTM010000047.1:0-599 GCF_917627345.1 Protofrankia sp. CiP3
GGCGGCAACCCGATCGTTCTGTTGACATTCGGTGGCCCACAGTTGACCGGGTGATGTTGGCCCAGGCCTCGTCAATAGAGAAGTCCCCGGTAGATCACAGGGTGCCTAATCCACTGTGCCCTTGACCGAGGACTTCCGTTGCTAACGTACCCCGGCGTTGTCGATCTGCCCGAGTCGACCCTGACGTTTCTGACCGCGCTGCTCGCCGAGGACCGCGCCCGACACCAGACCTGGCGCAAGCTACCCTCACACGACCAGGCACTCCTGGTACTCGTCCACCTACGCAAAGGTGAACGCTACGAACAGCTCGCCGCGGGCTTCCAGGTCAGCGTCGGCACCGTCCACAACTACATCCACGAGGCCGTCCGCCTCCTCGCGACCCGCGGGCGCAGCCTGCTCGCCGCTGTCTGGACCTTCGCGTGGACCCAGAGCAACTTCCTCATCCTCGACGGCACAGTCGTGCGCACCAACCGTGTCCGCGCCCACAACAAGCTGTACTATTCGGGCAAGCACAAATACCACGGCATCAACCTCCAGGGCCTCATGGACCCCTACGGCCGGATGATCTGGATCTCCGAAGGGCTACCCGGCTCCGTCCA
>NZ_CAKJTM010000047.1:1080-20685 GCF_917627345.1 Protofrankia sp. CiP3
CGTCGGCACATTCGCGCAGGCCATCCTCGTCCTCACCCACGAAGGCAATTAGAAAAACCACATTGAAAACGCTCATTCAGGAACCTGAGTACTTCTTGAACTCGCCACCCCAAAGCCGGTTTATGTGAATGTTGGGCGACGACTCGACGATGGGGTTGGCTTGTTTCCTTGCACGATGAATACCGTAACATAGTGATCGATAATGCCGCCATCGACAGCCGGTAGGACTTCGACACTTACGCAAGATTCGAGATCGATTAGGTGGATCTTATCAGTGAGGTCGAGGATCACGAGGGCACCGATCGGGACGTCTGTTACTTGGTACTGTTCGGCCTGGGCGAGCTTGGCCTCCATGTTCGGTGAGCGTTCCCCTCGCTTACGCCGTTTACATTCGACGACGAGGCGGAATTCGGGCCACATCCAGACGAGGTCAATGCGTCCACCGCCGATGTTGGGGACCTCCCACAGCACTCGACCCCGGAGCGTACGCCGTAGGTGATCGTGGAGGTCATGTGCAAGGGCGGACTCCAGGGGGTCATCGTCGGCCGGGCCAAGCTTGCGGAGGTAGCGAGCGGGCGAGTTGGCATGGGTCTCGTCGTCGAGCCGTT
The DNA here is from genome assembly GCF_917627345.1 of Protofrankia sp. CiP3. Taxonomy (NCBI): domain Bacteria; kingdom Bacillati; phylum Actinomycetota; class Actinomycetes; order Frankiales; family Frankiaceae; genus Protofrankia; species Protofrankia sp. CiP3. The sequence goes on from NZ_CAKJTM010000047.1 coordinate 1,689, forward strand.
CCTTCGTGAAGGCCAACAGCTGGCCGATGAGAAGGTCGCCGGTGGTCTTCACCTCGCCCTGATAGTCGGGGCAGTCCGCCAGTTTCCCGGTGATCTCCCGGTAGATCTTCTCGTAGATCAGGCCGTGCCTTGTTGTATAGATGCGGTTCTGGCCTGTCACACTCAGATAGATCTTCTCCTGAAGCCGCGGAGGCAGAGATTCGAGAACCTCCGCGGCGGTTGCGTTGTCGAGCGCCAGGGCGTCACGCACGACGTCGTGTGGACGCCCGGCGCCTTTTCCCGGCGGGTCATGGGCTGATGGCGGTGCGTCGAGGAGATCGCGGAACCTGCGGATGCCCTCGGCTGCCTCGGGGTCGTCTTCTGCTTCTTGTTCCAGCCAGCGGTCGAGCCAGGCTCGTTTGTCTGCGACCTCCAGGAATGGCGCGAGCAGCCGTTCCATGACCGGTGGTCCCGCGGCGTCGTCGGGCGGCGTGTCGGGCAGGGTGGCGACAAGGACCGCGTTCTGCGCGATCACAGCTTTGCCGATGGAGGCGATGAGGGAGGGTGGTCTGTACCAGTGCCCGATGCCGAGTTCCGCGCAGTGGCTGAGGCGATCGACCAGGTGGAACCAGGCGAGCAGCGCGTCGGCACGGTGTCCCCGCCACTGCGGTTCTTCGTCCAGACCGCCATGAACCCAGTCGTGCAGGCGTGTCCGCACCTCTGTGACGGTCTGCGCCGAGATCGTTCCACCGTGCGCGAAGGTGAGGACGGCGTGTAACGCTGCGGCGAGCAGCTCGGCGTCGTGGCGCCCTTCCACGAGGTTGCGCGCTCTCTGGAACCAGACGAGGGCGTCACGTAGATGGTTCAGTGACTCCGTTTCTGTTCGACTGGTCAGCGCCGCGGAGACACCGGCGAGGCCGAGTTCCATGGCCGCGTCGTCGGCGATCTCGGTGTGGCCGTGGGCCAGACCCTCCAGCGCAGGAACGATTTCGCCGCTCGGGTCGCCCCACTTCTGTCGTGCGAGGCCTAGCGCGCGGGTGAGTCGGCGTGCTGCCTCCTCGTGCTCGTCGTGGGCATGCTGGCCGTGGCCACTGTCCTGCGCGAGTGCGTCGACTTGTTCAAGGAGCAGGCCGGTTGCGTTCGTCACCCGCCCGTATCCGGCCATGGCGAGGAGGAGCAGCGCCTCCCCGGCGGCGGATGCGGCGTAGGAGACCTTTTCCGGCTCCGGCCGCGCTGCGACAGCCAGACGGGCCCGCAGCGGTCCGGCGACGTCGGGCAGCAGAGCCGGAGCCAGGAGCAGCACTTCGAGGACGTCGTCGGCTTGGAGCGGGTCAAAGTCGGACACGGCGCGCACCACAAAGCCCGTCGCAGCGTCCCGATCGGTGGCAGACAGCTGGGGCCAGATCTGGGCAAGGTGACCAACGGCGTCGGGGAGCGCGCAGGCGTCACGGAGCTGGTGCTCGTGTGCGAGCAGCCCTTGCACTCCATCAGCTCCGTGCAGAGCTACGGCGTCGAGCACGGGAACCTGGGCGCGGCCCGTGGCGCTGTGCGCCAGCGGCCAGCCCGGCGGATCTTCCACCGGTCAAGTATCACCACAGCCGCCGCCCCGAAGGCGGCGTTCGCACCGTTTCCGGCCGTAGCACGCGGGACAGTTCGTCGCCTCTGGCGCTGAAGATCAGAACTTGCGGGCCGTCGCCCTCTTCTGCGAGCGTCTCCAACGTCTGGAGCATCTGGGCCAGGTCGTCCTCGGCCATCTCCTCGGCACCGAGACTGTCGATCAAGATGAGGCCGGGGTGTCGGCCGACGCCCTCCGTGCGGCCGACCCGCAGCAACGCGACCGCCGTGGCCACCTTGAGTCGCAGCTGCTCGCCCGCCGTCATTTTCGAGTAGCTGTTCTTGACACCGCCCTGCCGGACTGGCAGACGGGCCGCGCCGTCCAGCCCGACCGCCTCCAGCTGCGCGATTCCGAAGCACTGTCCGAGGTTGAGGATGTGCTCGTTGACGATCGGAAGCAGGGACCTTTGCTGCCGGTCCCGGCGGGCCTTCGCTTCCGTCTCGGCCGCCTCCAGAATGCGCACCCGCTCGTCTTGGAGGGCACTGGTCTCGCCGGCCGGTCCTGGCGATCTCTCCGAGATCAGAGCGCGCACGACGGCCAAGCGCGTCTCGATCTCCCGCGTCTCCACGGTGTCGGGGTCACGGCCCGCGACCTCTTCGAAGGCGGCGCGGGCCGAGTCCAGCGCAACCTGGGCGCTGCCGCGGGACCGCAACGCTCGATCGTGTTGCCGATCGTCCTCGTCGCGCTGGTCACGAAGCTCGTCTCGCCCCGAGCGAAGCGCCGTCTCCTCCTCATCTGGGGGCAAGTCGTCCACCAGGTCAACGTCCGCACCGGCGACCGCTGAGGTGGACACCTGGCCGGTGTCCTGCGTCGGGATAGCAGGAGCGAGTTCCTCATCGCACAGCGAGCAACGGCCGTCCTGCTCGCGCCGCATCCGCTCGGCGCTCACCCGAGTGTCGCAGCGCGGGCAGCAGGTCGGTGTGACGGAGTGGAAGAACCGGCGGGCCAGCCGGTCCTCGCAGAGCGCTACGAGATCCGCCTCGGCATCTGCGAGGTGAGCCTCGCTAGCACCTAGCCGTCGTGCTGCCTCGGCGAGTGTGCCCTCCGCCTCGGCCAGCGCGACCGCTGCGGTCTGGAAAGCTCGCAGGCGACGGTCGACCTCCTGCGCGGTGTGGGCTGACCGCCCGACCTCGGCCAGACGAGCCGTCAGCTGCCGTTCCTCCTCCAGCAGCGCGTCGAGACGTGGCGCGGAAGCCTCGCTATCCTGCTCCCTCCGTCGCCGCTCGGCGGACCGCAGCTGCTGGGCGGCCCCCAACGCGCCGCGTGCGTCGACGGCCGTGCCTGCCCAGGGCGTGCCGAGATAGATCTGCAAAAGCCGCTGCGCGTTCTCGGGCCTATCGCCGATCACGCTTGAGAGGGAGCCGACCCCCAACGCCGTGCTCCACAGCGGCCACCCCAACGGGGACGACGCCCCGTCATCGGCCTGCGCGGCGATCCCCGCCGACACTCGCTGCCAGCCAGATAGCCGATCAAACCCGAGGCGGTCAAGCATCAGCGTTCCGACCTCACGCTCCATCGCCGCCGCGTCGCCGAACTGGCATACCCACAGAGCCGCCCCGGTTCGCACAAGACTCTCAGCCTGCGCCAGCAGAGCGTTCCCCGGGCGCTGCGCTGGGTCGTCGTCGCGGGCTGTCGGCGTGGGCCAGCCGGGAACGCCGCGGTCCGCCGACCGCAGCCGCAGCACTCCGCCATCTGGCTCTCCGCCCTCGACACGAAACACGACGCACAGGCGTTCGTCGTCGATGTCGAACTCGACCAGGACCTGCCTCATCCAGTGCCGCACGTCCTCCTTCATGCGGCACCGGCCCCGGACAGCCCAGCGCAGCACTTCCAACACCGACGACTTGCCAGCCTGGTTCCGTCCGATCGTCGCCAGCGCTCCGATCGCGCCCGGCGGGTCCCACGTGAACGTGAACGGCCGTACACCCTCCCCGTCCGGCATGAACCCGGCGAAATCGATGCGGATCACTCTGAGCTGGTGCGGCTTTCCGCCTGCCCGCGGGGGGCGTAGCCCCGCGTCCCGCAGCACGAGCTCGACCTCGTCAACCGGCAAGCCACACCGCCGCGCGACGGCCTCGGACCAGCTCTCCCAAGTGTCGTCGTCAGCAACAAGACCGATCATGAGGGCACCGCCGTCCGCATCCGGTTGAGCCGCTCCAGCACGTGTTGCCGGATCGAGGGGATCACCGCACCCGACGGGGTCCCTCCATAGACCGCGTTGCTGTACTGCCGGTCCTTGCACTGCGCGCCGCTCAAATGCGCCGCGAACGTCGCGGCTCTGGCCGCCTGCTCGTCGTACCAGGTTAAGATCGGAAAGTCGGTACGGAGGGTGGAGACAGCCCGTTCGCCCTTCTCCAGCAGATAGAAGTCCCGCCGCGCCTGACAGTTCAGCGGAGACGTCTCCTGCCGGCGGATCGCCAGATGTCCGCAGCTCTTCAGCAGCGCGAGCGCGTTGTCCTTCCGCTCGTACGCCCCCCGCAGATACCGCGCCATCGGATACAGGTGCAGAGCCGGTTCCTGCGTCTCCAGCAACAGCGTGGCGTCTGCCAACCCGCGCTCTCGATCGAGGCGCTCAGCCTCGACCTCTGTCAGAAGCTCGTCAGCCAGGTAGTCGGGATAGCGGACCCAGAAGTCCAGCTTCTGCAACTTGGTCTCTGAGCGGAGCACCCGCCGCGTCCCCTCGACCTGGTCGTGCTCAGGTACCGGATCGCCCACCCGGTCAACGATGAACAAGATCCTGACGGCCGTCTGCGCCGTCGAACCGCACCCGTGTCGCCGCACTGGTCCCCCTCTCGATCAGGAAGAGTAACCGTGTAGTACTTCGTTGTCCCACAAAGCTTCTCTCTCCAGCGAGCATGTTGTGGATCAGAACGTTCGGGAGCTTGGCCCACCCCCGGAGCTCGTCGGTGCCCCCCTCCTCGTCCGTGCGGGCGGTAGCCAGGTCGGTTGCACGTCGCTGCTCGGTCCCGGGTGATCGGAAAGATGCGTAGGCCGTGGAGACCCTCGCCGTGACAATGGGACTGCGGCGGTCCGCACACAGCCAACCAGGCCCTCTCGGAGCCGGAGCGCTGGCCGCTCGGCGAGCCTTCCGCTGGCGGCTAACCCGCGCTGCCGAACAGATCGATCCCTCGATCCCCATACGCATTCGGCGGAGAGACCAGCGATGGTGTGTGTTTTCAGGATCGTCCGCCGCCGCCGTGGGCGGTCGCCCGCGGCGGTGCAGCTCATCGACCCAGGTTGGGCGTACCCAGGCTCCGCTACCACGAATCCGCGTCCCACTGGGCCGGCACTGTAGCGACGGGTGTAGCAGCGGCCCAAAATATCGCGGCGGACAGTCGGATTCGAGCATTTATGCAGGTCAGCGGGGTTAGGCGGTAGACTTCCACCATCTCGCGTTGCTGCACCCGTTGCTACATAGCGATCTTCGACGTGCTCAACGGAGAGGCAAAAGATCTTATTAGAGGTGGTGGGCAGGGGCGGGGTCGAACCGCCGACCTTCCGCTTTTCAGGCGGACGCTCGTACCGACTGAGCTACCTGCCCCGATGCTGCCATCCTGCCACAGATGACAGGATAAGATCACCCCAGTTGACGAGAGTAGTATCACGCTGTGGTGTGAGCGCGGTCCCGACGGGATTCGAACCCGCGACCTCCGCCTTGACAGGGCGGCGTGAACTCCAGGCTTCACCACGGGACCATGCTGTGTGCTGTTCAGTTGTATCACGAACCCGCTTGCGATGTTCTGGGCCCAACCCCGAGGTTTGCCCCTCCCATCATGCTGGCAGGAGCTTCACTCAGGAGCTGAACAGCAGCATACAGGATGATGGGGCCGCCCGGATCCGGGGCGGTCGTAGGCGGGCAGCTGATCGACTCAGTTCCCTGTCCACGGTGGCTGTTCTGCTCTGACTGCGGTGCGGTGGCCGCGCGCATGAGGGCTGGCGTCGCAGCCTGTCCCGTCCGTGGCTCGGATGTCCACCGGGAGGCTCGCGGGCGGATCCGTTCGGTCACGCCTGAGGCGGACGTGACGACGGAGATAGACGACGGAGGCAGACAGCAGACAGCAGACAGCAGACAGCGGGCACGGTAGTCGGTAAGAGGACGCCGGTGCGGACCCGGCGGACGATCGTCCCTCGCGCCAACGCAGGAATGGTTTGCGGGGTAACGGAGTTGCCGCCAGACGTGGACACACTGACCGTGAGGTCGCACCCCGGCACCCGGGCGGTTCCATCCTGGGCGATCCTCGCGGTCGCCTGCCTGGGCCAGTTCATGGTGATTCTCGATGTTTCGATCGTTAACGTCGCGCTGCCGTCGATTCGTCATGATCTTGACTTTAGTGAGACCGGTCTGCAGTGGGTGGTGAATTCCTACACGATCGTCTTCGCTGGCTTCCTGTTGTTGGGCGGGCGGGCCGCGGACCTGTTCGGCCAGCGGCGGCTTTTCCTGCTCGGGCTGGGCCTGTTCACCGGGGCGTCGCTGGTCGGCGGCTTTGCGCAGAGCCAGGGGATGCTCATCGCGGCCCGAGCCGCTCAGGGGCTCGGCGGTGCCGTTCTCTCACCGGCGACGCTTACGATCATTACCACGACATTCCGTGAGCCGGCCGTCCGGGCCCGCGCGTTGGGCGCCTGGAGCGCCGTCGCCGGGGCCGGTGGCGCGGCCGGGGCTCTCGCTGGCGGCATCCTCACCGACCTCATCTCCTGGCGCTGGATCCTGTTCGTCAACGTCCCGATCGGCGCGGTGGGCCTGATCGTGGCCCGGCTGCTGCTCACCGAGACGCGTAACGAGGATGCGCCGCGCCGGATGGACTTCGTCGGCGCTGTGCTCGTCACCTGCGGGCTCACCGCGTTCGTGTGGGGGCTCGTGGACACTGACACCCATGGCTGGGGGTCGGTATCAGCGTTGGCTCCCATTCTGGTAGGCGTGGTCCTGCTCGCCGTTTTCATGTTCTACGAGAGTCGGGTGAAGGCGCCGCTTGTGCCGCTGCGGCTCTTTCGGTCTCGCTCCGTGTCGGCTGCCAACGCCGCCATGTTCTGCATTTCCGTGGCGATTTTCCCGAGTTGGTATTTTCTTTCCCTCTACGTACAGAATTCGCTTGGCTACTCACCGCTCGTCGCGGGCCTGGTGTTCCTGCCGCAGACGTTCACAATCATCGTCGGGGCACAGGTCGGCTCCCGGGTGATCGCACGATTCGGTGTGCGGGCGCTGGTGGCCGCCGGTGGGCTTATCTCCTCGGTGGGGCTGTTCTGGCTGGGGCAGATCCCCGTGACCGGTTCGTACATCCACAACCTGATGCTTCCCAGCATCCTGACCGCCTTGGGCCTGGGCGTGGCCGTCACGCCGATCACCCTCGCGGCCACGACCGGCGTCGCTCGAAGCGATGCGGGCCTCGCTTCAGGCGTGGTCAACACGACTCGGCAGGTGGGCGGTTCGATCGGCCTCGCCGCGCTGGTAACGCTGGCGGCCAACCACACCCGCTCGTTGCGGAACGAGGGCCAGGCAGCGGCCTCCGCGCTGGTTGCGGGGTATGGTCGCGCGCTCGAGGCCGCCGCGGTACTCGCGCTGCTGGGAGCTTTGGCCGCGCTCGCCCTGCCGCCGTTGGGCCGTAGGGGCGGCCCGGCTGACGTCGCTGACCGAACCGATTCGGGTACTGCCGGTGGGGCATCGACCGGTGAGAGGCCGGCCAGTGTGGCGCCCGGCACCGTGTCCAGACCAGGCTGATCCATTCTGGCCTGGGGAGAGGAGAGCGCTCCCGTCATACGGGGCCGACTGAAAACCCCGGTTACTACCGGATACTCTATAATTCCGATAATTCAGGCATTTCATCCGATTCTTACTGGAACCTCCTCTGGGAGCGCCCACCCTCGGTAAGATGCTGGTAACATGTCCCTTTCCGCACGTCCCCGGTATGGACATCGGATACACACTGTATGGATAGACACTGTATGGATACCAGGCGCAAACCCTGCATAGTGGTTGCCGCGATGCTTGCGGCGATGCTTGCCCTGGTCGGCGCCGGATGCGCGGGTGGCACCCGCACCACCGGTGGCACGGGTGGCGTGACGCCGGGACCGGCGCCGGGTGATCGTGTCTCCCCGGCAAGTCAGGCCGCATCCTCGCCTGGCGCGACGCCCGAGCCGGCCGCTGGCGCCGCGCAGGACAGCTCGGGGAACGGCTGCCTGACCGCGAACCTACGGGTGAGTGCCGTGAATTTGGATAGCAGCGCAGGCCACAGCTATAAGCAGATCATTTTGACCAACGCGGGCGCGGCATCCTGCGTGCTCGGAGGCTTCCCCGGCGTGTCGTACGTCGATGCGGGCGGCCGTCAGCTCGGCGCCGCGGCGGATCGCACCGGCGGCCCCGGTGCGGCGATCATATTGCTGCCTGGGCAGCACGCGGCCAGTCTCCTGACAATGATCAGTACCGGTATACAAGCCGGCTGCGACGAGCAGAACCAGACCGCCGAAGCCGTCGCTCTGCGTGTCTACCCGCCAGCCAACCGGACGGCATTACCGCTACCGGTTGGCGTGCCGGAGACGGTATGCGCGAGCCCCGCCGTCCATCAGCTCCAGATCTCCGCGCTCACCCGCTGAGAAAGTGTTCGGCGAAAAAGTGCCGGTGAGAAAGTGTCCGGCGGTATAGCGCTGGAAACACCGTTGATCAGGTTCGTGAATAATCAGGTCAGCGGGTTTACCAACTCGATGGCTGGCCGATGGCGACGGGTAACGCGTGATCTGTTCGCCCGTTTTCTCCCAGCGGTTCGCTGGGTGGCGCGTGCCGTCGGCGAGGGTCGCCGTCAACGCGCTGGAGGATTCGTGGACCGCCGGACCGTGATCGCGGGTATCGCCGCAGTTCCCCTTGCCGCCACCACCGCCGTCTCAACGGCTTCGAGTGCCTCGGCGAGCGTGCCGGTCGCCGACTTCGGCGGCCACCCGCGCCGGCCGACGTTGGTCATCGGGCACCGCGGCGCCTCGGGCTACCGCCCAGAGCACACCCTGGCCTCCTACGAGCTGGCCGCCCGGATCGGCGCCGACTTCATGGAGCCTGACCTCGTACCGACCAAGGACGGGGTCCTGGTTTGCCGGCACGAGCCGGAGATCGGCGGTACCACCGATGTCGCTGATCATCCGGAGTTTGCCGCCCGCAGAGCGACCAAGGTGTTGGATGGTGTGCCGGTCACCGGCTGGTTCACCGAGGACTTCACGCTGGCCGAGCTGAAGACGCTGCGTGCCAAGGAGCGGCTGCCGGTCGTCCGGCAGGAGAACACGATGTACGACGGTCGATTCGAGATCCCGATGTTCACCGAACTGCTGGAGCTGCGCGAGCGGCTGTCCCGCGAGCTCGGCCGCGAACTCGGTGTCTACCCGGAGACCAAGCATCCGACCTACTTCCGAAAGGCCGGTCTGCCGCTCGAGCAGCGGCTTGTGGACACTCTGCGCCGGTACGGCCTGAACCGTCGCAACGCCCCGGTGTTCGTCCAGTCCTTCGAGACGGGAAGCCTGCGCGAGCTGCGCAGGCTCGGCCTGCACACCGCCTCGGTACAGTTGCTCAGCGCGGCCGGCGCCCCGTTCGACCTGATCGACGCCGGTGACCCGCGGACGTATGCGGACCTGTCGACACCGGCCGGGCTGCGGCAGATAGCAACCTACGCGGACGGGATCGGGCCGGACAAGGTGCAGATCATCCCCCGGGCCGCGGACGGCACGCTGGGCACGCCGACCTCGCTGGTTGCCGACGCGCACGCCATGGGGCTGGTGTTGCACCCGTACACCTTCCGGGCGGAGAACACCTTCCTGCCGGTGGACTACCGGCGGGGCACCAGCCCCAACGACTTCGGCCGGGCGATCGACGAGCAGGTGACCTATCTGAAGGCCGGCATCGACGGGCTTTTCACCGACCAGGCGGATATCGGGGTCATCGCCCGGGACGAGGCGTTCGCAAGGACCTCCGGCGCTGGCTGACAGCGGCTGACACCGGCATACCGGTTGGGAGCGGTTGGCACTGGCTGACACAAGACCGCGGGTCCGCGGCGGCGCGTCATGAGGTGCCGCGGACCCGCGGTCCCCGGCACTTGTCCGTCGGCGCTGAAGGCGCTGACCAGGGCCGTTACAGCATTTGATCATTTTGCCTCGATGTGTGAATTCGTCACATCAGCTACCTCTATGGCGTCCTTGTCAGTAGAACAGGGCGCACGGGGCATGTTCGGGATGCGCCTGGCAACGGGAGGAACCCTTGAATCCGGTGAATCCAGCAGTGGAACCGATCGAGGTGGTGCCGTACGGCCGGTCGCGGGTCACCCGAGCGCAGGTGCTCGAGGACGTGCTCGATGTGCTGGACCTCCAGCCACCGGTCACCGCGCTCGGCGGCGCACCCGTTCCGCTGCGAAACCTGCCCAGTACGCACGGGGGGATACTGGGCGCTCAACTGCTCGGCCAACAGGTTGCCCTGGCCGAGCGCCTGCACCCGGGGAAGCGGGTCCAGTCCCTGCAGACGTTGTTCGTCCGCTCCGGGACATGGGAGGGGACGCTGGAGGCCCATGTCGAACAGCTCCAGCGGGGACGCACGTTCGCCTCGGTGTCTCTGGCCTTCCGGCAGGGACCGGAGCTGATCTGCAGGGCACAGGTACTGCTCACCGCGGACGAGCCCGGCCCGGCACCGGCCACCACGCCGGGCCGGCCGCGACCGGACCCACCGGACCCACCGGACACGACCCCCGTCGCGATGGCCCTTCTCCCGTGGGAGACACGGCTCGCGGCCGGGGGCACATGGCAGGACCACGCGCTGTGGATGCGGGTGAGAAACGTCCCGGCCGACGCCACCCTGTGGCGGGCATTGGTGGCGTACGCGTGCGAGCCCACGACGCTGCCACTGTTCATCGCCGACCACAGCGCGGCGGACAGGCCGTACACCAGCCTGATCGTGGCACAGACCGTCACCTTCTTCGAGGACATCGACGTACGCGACTGGTACGTGGTGCGCACGGAAGTGCCCTATGCGGGGGCTGAGCGGGTCCATGGCCGTGGGCAGGTTCTCGATGGCGGTGGTACGCCCAGGGCGCTGTTCACCACGGTGGGCCTGTTCCGTCCCGCGGCCGCTGGCTGAAGGCGGAGAAATATCGAGCCAGGGCCGCCGCGGGGGCGCCGGGCCGCGGCCGGCCGTGGTGCATCATGGGGAGATGTCCAGCGATGACCCACATGCCGGGGAGCGGGCAGCCGGGCTTGGCGGGTCGTGCCCCTTCACGGTGGACCGACCGATCATGCGGCAGCGCTGGGAGCGGCTGACCTTCGTACACTGGCCGTTTGACCCGGCTGTGGTACAACGCCTCCTGCCGCGGGGGCTGCTGATCGACACCTACGACGGGGCGGCCTGGGTCGGTCTGGTGCCGTTTTTCATGCGGGTCGCGACAGCCGCCGGGCACGGAGCACCGTGGGCGTCGACCTTCTGCGAGACCAACGTCCGCACCTATGTTTATGACCATGAAGGTCGACGGGGAATCTGGTTCTTCTCCCTGGACGCAGCCCGGCTCGGTGCGGTGGCCGTCGCGCGTGCCACCTACCGCCTGCCCTACTTCTGGTCGTCGATGCGGCTGCTCGAGACCGCGGACGAGATCTCCTACAGCTGCGCACGCCGGTGGCCCGGTCCGCGAGCCGCCAGCCGCGTGAAGATCCGGATCGGTGAGCCGGTCGCTCCCGGTGACCTCGACGAACGGGACCACTTTCTGACCGCCCGCTGGATGCTGTTCAGCGCGGCCGGTACTCGGCGCCGCTTCGCACGGGCGTGGCACGAACCATGGCCCCTGCACCGGGCCCAGGCTGTGGCCATTGACGACAGCCTGGTTGCCGCGGCTGGGCTCCCGCGACCGCGGGACGAGCCCCTGGTGCACTACTCCCCGGGAGTCGATGTCCGCATCGGCCGTCCCGAGCGCTACCGGTCCATGCCCGTGCTTCAGAGCGCCCGGCAGTAGTAGCAATAAGCGCCCGGCAACAGGGGAACGGCATCGCGGGACTGGGGCCCGCGCCGCAGCCCCGCTCTTTGATCCACGCCTCTATTGCCGAGCGCGGCGTCAGGCCGTGGCCGAGACCCGCGAGGAGCACCTCGACGCGCTGGTTGTGTGGCACGGTACGGATGTTCGGCGGGTTGGTCAGCCGATCCCTGGGCGTGCATCATGCATGCATGACGACCGTTGTGGTCCGCGATTTTCCTGAGGATGGCCATCGCGGGACCTCAGCCAGCGAAACCTCAGCCATGAGCCTGGATGATGATCCGCTGGTGCGGCGTATGCGGCCGTTCGGCACGACTGTTTTCGCCGAGATGTCCGCCCTCGCCGTGCGCACCGGCGCAATCAACCTCGGCCAGGGGTTTCCGGACACCGACGGCCCGGTCGAGATGCTTGACGCCGCTGTGGACGCCCTGCGCGGCGGACGCAACCAGTACCCGCCGGGGCCGGGGATACCCGAGCTGCGGGCAGCCATCGCGGGCCACCAGCGTCGCTTCTGGCGGCTGGCCTATGATCCGGACGGCGAGGTGCTGGTCACCGCTGGCGCGACCGAGGCGATCACCGCGTCCATCCTGGCGCTGTGTGAGGCTGGCGACGAAGTCGTGTGCTTCGAGCCGTACTACGACTCCTACGCTGCCTCGATCGCTCTCGCTGGCGCCGTCCGGCGGCCTGTGACGCTGCGGCCCCACCGCGGCGGGTACGGCTTCGACCCGGACGAACTGCGGCTGGCTTTTGGTCCGCGTACCCGGCTGCTGCTGCTCAACTCGCCGCACAACCCGACCGGCAAGGTCTTCGACCGCGACGAGCTCGGGCTGGTCGCCTCGCTGTGTGCGGAGCACAACGTGGTCGCGGTCTGCGATGAGGTGTACGAACACCTGGTCTTTGACGGCGAGCACATCCCGCTGGCGGGCCTGCCCGGGATGCGCGAGCGCACCCTGCAGATCTCCTCGGCCGGGAAGACCTTTTCCTGTACCGGGTGGAAGGTCGGCTGGGTCTGTGGCCCGGTACCGCTGATCTCGGCGGTGCTGCGGGTCAAGCAGTTCCTCACGTTCGTCAACGCGGGTCCGTTCCAGCCGGCCGTCGCGCTGGCGCTCGGGTTGCCTGACGCCTATTACGACGGTTTGCGCGGGCAGCTCGGGGGCAAGCGGGACCGGTTGTGCGCCGGGTTGGCACAGGCGGGGTTCGACCCGCTGCGGCCGTGGGGAACGTACTTCGTCACCGCTGACATCCGACCGCTCGGTGGTGTGGATGGGATGGAGTTCTGCCAGTCGCTGCCGTTTCGCTGCGGCGTGGTGGCCGTACCCACGCAGGTTTTCTACGATGACGTCGACGCCGGCCGGCACCTGATCCGTTTCGCTTTCTGCAAGCGCGACGGCGTGCTTGACGAGGCCATCGCCCGCCTCGCCACGTTGGCCGTCACCGGAAACTGAGGAGGAAGGCGTTCACCCGGACGGCTTCCCGCTCGGCGCGCTCCGTGGGGCAGCCCGCAGCTGCCCGCGCACCTCATCGATCTGGGGCAGGCCGATCGATCTGGCGCGGCTCGCCGGCCGCGCGCTGTCCAATGCCGTATGAAGTCATATGGAATGGAGCAGCTCCGGCAATCAAGGGCGGGGTTCAGGAGCGGCAGTCTTCCCGTGGGGAACCGTTCTCCATGGCGTAGACACAGGTGGGGAGCGCACCCGTGCCCAGCTCGATGGTGAGAATCACTTCCTTTTTGTTCGTGGCCACGCGCGACGTGGTGAAGTCCGTGGTGCCGGTGGCGCCGTAGTATGGCGTGCGCTGTAGCTCCTGGGCGATTGACGTCGCGGTCGGCTGGCGCTGGTCAGAGGACACGGTCCGCGCCGCGAGCACGATGATCCCGGCGGTGTCGTAGCCGAAGACCGCCCACTCGCCGGGCCACAGCTCCCGCGGCTGCTGCAGGTGTTCCGGGTAGAGCACTGCTAGGCCCTTGGGGCCGCACAGGTCCAGCTGCGCCTGGTTGCTGGCGCTGGTCTCACCCAGCACACCGTGAAAGCACTTCTGCTGGGTGAGCTCGATGAGAGCATTCTCGGAGACGAAGGAGATGATTGTCCCTGTTGGTGCGTTGTCCGCGGCCGGGGACTGCACGACGTACCGGTGGACAGCGTCATCCGCCACGATCGGCACCAGTTGCGGGCCTGCCGGGCAGTTCGTCCGCATGGCGCGCAGGAAATCACCGAAGTCCCCGGCCCGGCCAGCAAAAAAGATCATTTCATTGACTGTGCCTGTGCAGGCCGTCGGAGCGTCGGGTTGCTTCTGGAACGTCGGGCCTTCCCAGCCGGCATCCTCGAAGTCGATCTTTTTTTTGTCGAGTTCTTCGTGTAGATCTGCGACGAGAGTTCGAATATACAGATCATCGCCTTTGGCGGCGCTCTGTGGGTAGTAGACACTGACCCTGGTCTTCTTCATGTATGCGGCGTAGGCGGCGATCATTTGGGCCTCCTGCGCGTTCGGTGGCACCATCTGAAAATACAGTGGGGACGTCTGCTCAAGGCCGTCACCGGAGAGTGTCGGGGCCACTACGGGAAGGCCCGCGTTGCCGAACTCGACGATCGCCTGTGCGGTCTCGTCGGTGCTGCGGTCCATACCGATCACGGCGCTGACCTGCTGTGGGTCCTTGCGGGCCAGGTCGATGATGTTGCTTGTGACAGTCTTTACCTGCCGCATGTTCCTACCGCCGTTGGCGATGATCACCCGTAGGATCGGTTCGCGCCCGCTTGCGGTCGGCGAGCACGATGTGTCCGTGAAATCACCATTCTGCCGTATCTGTTGCAGCAGGATGCCAGCCAGTTCGTCGGTGCGCGGCCGGGAGTCTAAATCGAGGAAATCGAGGCGTTGCGGGTCCGGTGTGAGAGCGGCCAGGTAGACCACGCTGACGAACGGCCGGAGCGGGAAATTCCCCCGCAGCATGTCAGCGCACTGGTTCGCCCGGAAGACCGCCCGTTCCGCGGCCTGGAGATTCTTGTCCGCGCCGAAGAGCTGGCTTGCGTTATCGCTGTAACCGATGCACTCATCATCCTGCGCCCGGACCACCCGCACGGCCGCACCCGTGCCGTCACAGCCGTTGGTCGCGTGCGGAGTCCCGTTCCGAGCGGTACTGGCGGCGAGGACGATACCGGCGACGGCGATGGCGACGAGCACCAGCACAACCGTGCCGGCAAGGAGGACGAGCGGCCGGCCGAGGGTCCGGCTGGAGACGGCCCCTCGCGTCCGGGTGGTGGGTTCCTCGCGGGCAGGCGGGACCGGCGTGCTTGCCGCGGACGTGGTGGGGAGACCGGCTGCGGGATCGCGCTCGACCGCAGGGTCGTCGTGCCTGCTTACCGTGGACGTGGGAGGGAAGGCTGGCGCCGGCCGGCCGCCGGGGAAGCGTGGCGTTGCCGCGGGTTTCGCCCGTCCGTTCAGCGCGTGACTGATCTCGTCGAGTAGGTGTTGACGGGCGGCATCCTCATCGGTGCTGTGTCGGAACAGCTCGATGCTGACGATCGTGCTGAGCAGCCCCGGGCGGGGGCACTCCGCCAGCCGGATCGGCAGGAGCTTGCGCTCGAAGCCGAGCGGGTCGGCGGCTTGGGCGGCCTGCCATTCCGTCTGCCCGTATACGGATTTCAGGTAGGCGTGGGAGAGCAGAGCGATGGTCCGCCGCGTGTTGGCAACGCCGTGCTGCATCTGGACCGCCCAGTTCGTCCCGGGCACGAAGTCCCAGGCCTGGAGCAGCACCCGATAGCTGGCCTTCTCCAACTGCCAGCCCACCCATTCGGCCCAGCCCTGGTCGGCACGGGTGTACGACACGAAGAAGTCCAACGGCGGTGCCGGCTCTCCGTCCGGAGCCTCAACGGGGTCCCGGGCCGATTCGCCGCGCCGCGCCGCGCGGGCCGGCTCCCTGTCCGGAACCTCGACTGGACTCCCGATCGGACCCCCCGTATCGGACACAGCGCCTGCTCCTGTCACTCCGTCCTTGATCTGGCCACTCACCGCGACCGTTCTCGACACAGTACGCCTGGCGATACACGGAGATTAACAACCGTAGTGGTGGCCGCCGACGCCGTGTCCTGACATGGTGCCTGGCTGGTCGGGAGGGGTGGTTATGGCGGTGATGGCGGCGTCGGCGAGCCAGCGGGGCCGGGCGCTCTAAATAGGTGCGTGCCCCAGCCCCGCGACGCCGCGCTTTCTGTTGCCGGGCCTGTGCATCAACATGAAATGATCATTTTGATGCACAGGCCCGGCTGACCGGGAAAATTATCCCCGCCGGGGACGGCTGGCCCGGCCGCGTCGCGAAGCCGATGCTCGTTTCACGTCGGCGTCCCGGGGGTCGCGATGGTCTTGGCCTGCAGGTATTCGCGGAAGCCGTCCTCACCGTGCTCGCGCCCGACACCGCTGATGCCGTATCCGCCAAACGGCGTGTCCGGCGACAGGTAGAACGATGGTCCGATGTTGACGGTCCCGGCCTTCATGCGCTTCGCGAGACGCAGGGCACGCTCCGGGTCCTGCGTCTGGATGTACGACGAGAGCCCGTAGCGGGAGTTGTTGGCGACCCGGACCGCCTCGTCGTCGTCGCCGTCGTACCGCACCACGGTCAGGACCGGCCCGAACACCTCGTACTGGGCGATCTCAGCGTCCTCATGCACGTCGGCGACGACGGTCGGCTCGTACCAGAAGCCTCTGCCACCGGTCGGTGAAGCGCCGCGACGCCCGCCGACCGGCACCCGCGCGCCTGCGGCCCGAGCCCGTTCCACGAGCCCCTCGATCCGCGCCAGCTGCGCACCGTTGATGATCGGCCCGACAATGTTCGCCGGGTCGGCCGGGTCGCCCCACGGCAGCGCTCCGATGGCGGCGGTCACCGCCTCCAGCACCTCGTCGTACCGGGAGGCGTGTACGACCAGCCGGGTCGCGAGCGCACACCCCTGTCCGCTGTTGGCCATGCACATCCCGACTGTCATCGGCAGCGCGACGGCCAGATCGGCGTCGTCGAGGATGATGTTCGCGGACTTTCCGCCGAGCTCCAGGCAGACCTTGCGGATGCCGACCGCCGCACGTTCGTAGATGCGCTGGCCGACGGCTGGTGATCCGGTGAAGTGGTACATGTCCACCCGCGGGTCGCCGGTCAGCGCCTCTCCTGCCACGGCCTTGTCGTGCGAGCTGATCACATTCAGCACGCCCGGCGGCAGGTCGGTGTGCTCGTGTGCGATCTTCGCGATGAAGGCCCCTGTCAGCGGTGTGTCCGGAGCGGTCTTGAGCACGATGGTGTTGCCGGTGGCCAGCGCGTGCTGGATCTTCCAGATGTCGGTCATGAACGGCGCGTTCCACGGCGTGATCGCCCCGACCACGCCGTACGGCTCGTACCGGACAAGACGGTTGCTCGGCAGGCCAACGCCCTGGTGCACGCCGAAGTCGCGTTCCCACGGGAAGCGCCCGATGAGATCGTTGAAATACGACATGTCATCGGTCATCACGTCGATGTGGGCGCCGATGTTGGACGTCGGGGTGCCGGCTTCGGCGATCTGGATCTGTTTGGCAACGGTCGCTTCCTTGCGTAGCGCATCCTGCAACTGGCGCAGGACCCGCTCGCGGAACGCATGGTCGGTGGCCCACGGGGTCTCGTCCGCGGCCCGTCGGGCCGCGGTGACCGCGGCGGCGACGTCTTCGGCCTGCCCGTCGGCCGCCGTGCCGACGACCGACTCGTCGCTCGGGCTCAGGACGTCGAAGCGCCCGCCGGCGATCGCCTCACGGAACTCCCCATCGATGTACAGCCGGCCCTCGGGCACTATGTCGAGCGTCACATCTTCCTCCAGATGACAGGCGGATCCGATATCGCACCGCGGACAGAGATGAAAAAACTGCTGATTGGGAGCGCCCGGCACCAAGGGCGCGGCGTCCCCGGGCCTGCTCGTATGGGAAAGGGTGTATGGGAAAAGGGGCGTATGGGAAGGGGCACTGAACGGGTGCCGGGGCCGTTCAGGCGGTTGGGAAGGTGATCGGTAAATGAATCGCGGCGCGTACACCGTAGTTCGTGTACAGCACTTCCTCTCCAGGAGTGATCGTGTATTCGGGAATGCGCCGGTGGAACTCCTCGAGCGCGACGCGCAGCTCGAGGCGCGCGAGATTGGAGCCGAGGCAGCGATGCGGGCCGGCCGCGAAACCGACGTGCGCGTTGTGCGGGCGTTCGAACTCGACGGTCATCGGGTCGGGGAACGCGGCCGGGTCGAGGTTCGCCGCAGCCCAGACCACCTCGACCTTGGACCCGGCCGGGAACCGGCGGCCGTGGACCTCGATGTCCTCGGTCACCCACCGATGCCCGAGCGGTACCGGTGACTCGAAGCGCATCAGTTCCTCGATCGCCTTGCCGAGCAGCACCGGGTCTGCCAGCACCCGGTGGCGTTCGGCAGGGTGCTCGGCGAACCAGGCGAGCATGCACGACAGTGAGCAGGTGACCGTGTCCAGGCCGGCGATCACAAGTAGATAGCAGATATCGATGATTTCCTGGTCGGACAGTTGCGTGCCGTCCACGCTCGCCGTCAGGAAGGCGCTGATCAGGTCGTCCCGTGGGGGTTCGGCGCGGTGCTCGGTGAGGACACGCGTGAGGTAGTCGTACATGCGTTCGCCCGCCGCGCGCATGTGCGCCTGCTGTTCCTCCGTGGTGCTGCCCTGTGGCCGGACGACCGCTTCCTTGAACTCCAGGAAGATCGGAAGGTCGTCGGTGGGGAGGCCGAGGAGGTCGATGAAGATATGCGTGGGTAGCGGCGCGCACAGGCTCGTCAGCAGCTCGGCCTCACCCGCGTCCACGAACGCGTCGATCAGGGCGTTTGTCCGTGCTCGTATGGCCGCCTCCAGCCGCGCGACCTGTTTGGGAGCGAACAACGGGTCCAGCAGTTTGCGGTAGGTGCGGTGCGTGTCGCCGTCGAGGTCCAACGGGATCAGTGGGCGCTGGGCGCCCATGTTGTAGTGCGTCCCATCGGTGGCGCGCACCGCCGGGTGACGGAGGAACTCCGTCATCTCCTCGCGGCGGGCGATGACGAGCGTGCCATCCGGGCGGCTCGGCTTATCCTGCCCTGCCAGCTCGCCGAACGCCTGTTGGGGATGGCGCTCGTCCCACGAACCCAGCAGGTGGGCCGCACAGAAAAGCGGCGGGATGATGGCCTCGGCAGTCATGTCTGTTCCTGATCTCCAGGTTCATGGTTTTCCAGCAAGACGATCAGCCCGCCATGTCGATGGCCTGCTTGGGACGGTTCTCCACGGCCGGCCGGGCCAGTCCGGGCAGCTGCGTCGGCCAGCGGGCCGGCCGCACGCGGGCGCCCCTGTTTTAGAGCGCCCGAGGATAGGGCGTTCGATCAGTGAGCGGCTCATCCGCGCCCGATCCGGCAAGGCGGAGGAGGAAGGCGCCCTGGTGCTGGGCGCCGACTGA
>NZ_CAKJTM010000047.1:21164-21765 GCF_917627345.1 Protofrankia sp. CiP3
TCCTATCCTCGGGCGCTCTAAGCCGGATGGGGCCGAAGCGTCGGGGGACACGCGGAGCGTGTCCCCGGCATCGACCCGGGTCTACCGTCACTCGCATCGGCCTTGATCTCTCTCGTACTGCCCGGCGGCTGACCAGCCGTTGGGCACCTCATGCCAACTGGTGTAAATAGATTGACGAATATCGCGTGGGTCACACTGCCCGGCTGGGAGGTTCGCGTCAAGGTAGCATTGATATCTAATTTCAGATCTTGTGGATGCGACTGGCGCTGGCGCGCTCGCCGATCTCGAATGATCTCCGTTGTAGATCTTTCTGTTCTCCGGCCCGGCAGCGAGCGCCCGTGCCGAGGTTCTCGCTGTCCGGGCCGCGGGAGGCAGCCGGACTGCTCCAGCCGCGTGGCGTGCTGGCGGAGGTGGTACGGCGCTGGCTGCCCTCCGTTCCCGCGGGTGCCGTGGATTCCGGCTGCCGCTGGACGGAGCTGGGGGAGAGGTGGTCAGGCCGCGAAGACGACGGTTCGGCCGCCGTTGAGCAGGATGCGGTGCTCGGCGTGCCAGCGCACGGCTCGGGCGAGTACCTGGGCTTCGATGTCGCGGCCTACGGCGG
>NZ_CAKJTM010000047.1:22245-35649 GCF_917627345.1 Protofrankia sp. CiP3
TAAGTGGTGGAAGGGCACGCCGTGCCAGCTGGCCAGTTCCTTGGCGTCCTGATGGTTGGAGACGATACCGACGATGTCGACGGGCAGGGTGCCGGCGCGGTGGCGCGACAGCAGGTCGGCCAGACAGTGATCGTGCTGTGACACCATAATCAATATCCGTGGCTGGACGGCGGCGTCCCAGATCCGCCAGTCCATCGAAAACGTATCGGCGACCGTACCGAAAGCGACTCGTATCTGGTCAAGGCTGCCGTGCGGTTCCTCAAGGTCCGCGGCCAGGCGCAGGAAGAAGTGGGTGCTGTCGGGATCCCCGTACTGCTGGGCCTCGATGATATTGCAGCCGGTATCCGTGACGAAGGCGGACACCGCCGCGACGATGCCGCGCCGGTTCGGACAGCTGAGCGTCAATACCAGGCGTTGAGAAAGACTACTGAGTTTGTCTGTTGGCTTCATGTTGGCATACTGTCCCAAAAGGCATGACACCTGTAAACACTCGTTGTGAAATATTACGCTCGGCCGCGTCCTCGTTTACGCGCCGTGTCGTTCCTGGCTGTTTTCGGGTGCGTACCGATATGGGCACGCGCGTAGCCGTACCCATTCCCGGCTATGTGTATGGGTACGGCCATTGTGTCGGCCCTTCGGGCGTACGGCTGCTCGGCCTTCTCCGGAAAACTGTGACGACCAGGCCGCCAGCGGCCGCGGCGGGAGCGTGCGCGCCACGTTGGCCAGCCAGCTGGTGTTCATCGGCGTTGTGCCGCCTGCTGTTCGGTCCTGTGCTGGCGGGCCTGACGGTGCTTTGTCGTGACCGGCAGTTGTTGGATATCTGGAGCCGATTGGTCGTTTACAGTTTTTATGTGAGTGGTGACGGTGTGGTTACCATGTCCGCCGACGCGCAAAAAGTCGAAACTCGACGGAGTCGGGATGGAACGCGGATGGGCCCACGTGGCGTGCGGCGGCGGGTTTCGCGGTTGGTGGGGCCGGTTTCAGCTCGGGCGGTCAGGTCGCGGGGGATGGCGAGATTATGGATCTTGGTAGGGTTGCACGTGCAGCCGCATGTGCAACCACGTATGCAATGACTTATAGTTGCTGTGATCGCACTCCATGCAGGTTCGTGCTCACGATGTGGAATCGCAAGTCAGATCACACAGGAGGGCCTCAGTGCGGGCATGCACATCACCAGGAGGGATGCTGACGCTCTCGCCGCCCTCACCGCGGCAGGGCTCGTCATCGGGATGGACGGCATGAGCACTATCGACACGGCCAAGGCCGCGGCTGACCGCATCATGGCCCGGTATATGGATCAAGATGTCGCTGTCACGGCGAACGTGATCCGTGTGCATCTCCGGACCCTCGCGGGCTTACGGCAGGGCCGACTCTCAGCAAAGGCCGAGCGGGACACGCACGAGGCCCAGGCCATGTTCGGAGCGCTGCTTGGACTGTCCTTCGTAGATCAGGGCAAGTACGTCAAAGCGGAGCAGTCGTTGTCGGCTGCCGCGAATCATGCGGATGAGATCGCGCATCTCGGCTTGGGTGCGCACATCGCCGGGACGTGGGCGACGGCAGCGCTTGCCAGCGGCAACCCGAAGATGGCTCTTGCGCACAGCGCCAAGTGGGTCGGGATGGTCGCGGGGGGGCTGCAGATGACCCGGCTGCACGCAATCTCCGCAAAAGCCTACGCCGCGCTCGGGGATCAGGTTAATGCCGGTAGCTCGCTCTGCGCGGCGCGGCAGACCGCGAATCGGTACGGCGCTCCGGCATTCCATGCGCGTCCATTCCAGGGGCTGTCACAGGCCGAGCTGGCAGTGACCGCGGTGGATGTCTACGCCATGCTTGGGCAGACGGCTCCGGCCATGCGCATCGCCGCGGAGTGGACGCCGACGGTAACCCACAATGGTCCGACCGGGCTGCGGAACCACCTGGCCATGTCACATGCCCTGGCGTTGGCAGACAAGGAGCCTGACCGCGCGGCGGAACTGATGGCGAAGGCCATCGCGGCCGGTGCTCCGATGGGTCCGTTCGGGCCAGCAGCGGCAGCGAAGGTCCGACGTTTTCTTGCCGCGGCACCGCCAGGATACCCCGGCGTCCGTGACGTCGCGACGATGGCCCGATCAGTGGGAATCGACGTGGCTTCGTCTACCTAAATGGTCGCCACTTCGCGTTCCTGATCTGATGCCTTGGATGCGATGAGCCACCGTCGTCAGCGGAGCTGATGGCGGCGGCTCATCGCGCTTGCCGGTCGAGCCGATGCCGCTTATGTCTCGGCGATGATTCTGGCGAGGCGCTCGGCGGATTTGTCGGGCGGCAAGCTGTCGACGCTGAGACGATTCATGGCCTCCGCATAGCGGCTCACATCCGCTACCTTGTCCAGGTAGACCGCACCGGTGAGATGCTCCAGGTAGATTATGTCCGGGAGATTTGGTTCGGCGAAGCGCAGGATGCTGAAGGCGCCGCTTTCCGCGACGTGGCCGCCGAACGCAAAGGGCATCACCTGGATGGCGAGGTTCGGCCGCTCGGAGACCGCGATCAGCCGTTCCAGCTGAGTGCGCATCACCGCGGGCGTGCCGATCGGACGCCGCAGGGCCGCTTCGTCCAGCACGGCCCACAGCCGGGGTGGATTCGGGCGGTCCAGCGCCTTTTGCCGGCTCATCCGCATGTCGACTCGGCGTTCGATCTCCTTGGCCGAGACGGTGCCAGGGCCATTACTTTGGGTGATAGCGCTACGGGCATAGTCCTCGGTCTGGAGCAGGCCTGGGATGAACTGGACCTCGTAGGTCCGGATCAGTGTCGCGGCGGTCTCCAGGCCCAGGTACGACTCGAACCAGTCCGGCAGAATATCGGCGAAGCGGTGCCACCAGCCGGGTTGGTTGGCCTCCCGGGCCAGCGCGAGCATCGGCGCTCGTCCGGTCTCGTCGACGATCCCGTAGAGGGTGAGCAGGTCTTCGATATCACGTTCCTTGAACCCGACCCGCCCCAGTTCCAGTCGGCTGATCTTCGATTCGGAGCCCCGGATCTCGTACCCGGCTGCCTCGCGGCTGATACCCCGGCTCTCCCGGAGCCGGCGCAGCTGGCCACCAAGTAGAATTCGGAGCGCAACCGGCCCCCGATCCGGCTGCACTGTCATCGTGTCTCCCGTATATCGTCGTGCCTGAGAGTACCGCCCGATCCGCCGGGTATTCAGGGCTTGCGGGCGACACCGCAGAACGCGTCCAACGCGGTGGGGGTGCTCCCGGGGGCGGGCCGCCAGAGAGGGGTTGACACCACACCGGGCTCGAGGAGCTCGAGGCCGGTGAAGAACCGGGCGATCTGCTCAGGAGTACGACGGTGGTAATACCCGTAGCCGGGGCGTTCGCGGGTGAGCCGGAGGAGTTCCTGACGGCGTGCCTCGCCCATGAGGACATCGGTACCGTCGTTGACTGTCAGATAGCTGCCCGAGGGCAGGGCGTTCACGAATTCCTTCACAATCGCATGTGCCTCATCGAGGTCGGCGATGGTCCCCATGATCCCTAAGAGGCTGAGCGCGATGGGCTGGGTGAAGTCCAGCGTCTGGTCGGCGATGTTGAGGATCTTCTTGGGGCTGCGCATATCGGCGTCAATGTAGGCGGTAGCGCCTTCAGGACTACTGGTGAGCAGGGCGCGGGCATGAACCAGCACGAGTGGGTCGTTGTCGACGTAGACGATGCGGGAGTCCGGGGCGATCCGCTGGGCGACCTCGTGGGTGTTGTCCACGGTGGGCAGGCCGGTACCGATGTCGAGGAACTGGCGGATACCCGCCTCACCGGCCAGGTAGCTGATCGCGCGGCCGAGGAAGGCCCGGTCGGCGCGGGCAATCTCGATGATCTCTGGGAAGATTTCGGCGTATCGGTCCGCGAACTCGCGGTCGACGGCGAAGTTGTCCTTACCGCCCAGCCAGTAGTCCCAGGCGCGGGCAGAGTGCGGCCTGGTGGTGTCGAACGTGGGGGGTGGGTAGCTGTCGATGTAGTCGTTCACAGGGCACTCCATACTCGGGACGCTCGGTGGTGCTGGCCGGGCCGATCATAGGCTTTGGCTGGGCTGCATTCACGCAGGGCTGGTTATCGTGGCGGGATCGATCTGTCGAAGAGTTTGGCCGAGCGTCGGAGCCGTCGCTCGGGATATTTTTTTCACGTGTCGTAAAAACTACTTGACAGGATCAGGAGTTCCATCCCCCTCCCGGCGTCTCCGCGCGCACCGGGCAGCATCGGCCGAGGGTGTCGCGTGCCAGGCCATGGCGAAGCCAGCGCGGTACGGCCATCCAGCCTGCCCAGCGCAAGCCTCTTATCTCACAGGCGAACATGCGGGTCAATACCCCACGTGGAGTACTGGACCCCCACCGGCCGCGCGCGCAGCCCCTCGATCGGCAGACAGCATTCGCCAGGACTGATGCGCCGGCGGGTTGCGACCGCAGCCATCAACGCACGGCTGCTCGGTATCCTTTCCATGAACGACCCTTGTGCCCGCATAGAGGAGTCCCGTGAGCAACCGGATTGAGACGCTGGAATTCCAGGCCGAGACGCGTCAGCTGCTACAGCTGATGGTCCATTCGATCTACTCCAACAAAGATATCTTCTTGCGTGAGCTGATATCCAACGCATCTGATGCCCTCGACAAACTGCGACTCGAGTCGTTGGTCAACAACGACCTGCGGGTCGACGTATCTGACCTGCGTATTGATATTGAGACCGACCAGGAACAGCGTACCCTGACCGTGCGCGACAACGGCATCGGTATGTCCCGTGACGACGTCATCCAGCTCATCGGTACTATCGCCAAGTCCGGAACGGCCGAGCTGCTCCGGAAGATGAAGGAGTCGAAGGACGCTGCGGCGTCGTACGATCTTATCGGGCAGTTTGGTGTCGGTTTTTACGCTACCTTCATGGTGGCGGACCAGGTCACGCTGCTGACCCGTCGAGCCGGTGAAAGCGTTGGCACCCGGTGGGAATCGAGCGGCGAGGGCACGTATGTCATCGAGTCGGTCGACGACGCACCGCAGGGCACCGCGGTAACCGTGCACCTGAAACCTGAGGACAGTGAGGACCGTCTTTTCGACTACACCGCCGAGTGGAAGATCCGGGAGATTGTAAAGCGGTATTCCGATTTCATCTCGTGGCCCATCCGGATGGCTGCCGAACGGACCGGCGAAGATGACACGACGACGATCGAAATCCAGCAGCTCAACTCGATGAAGGCGTTGTGGGCACGCTCACGCGATGATGTCGACCAGGCTGAGTACAACGAGTTCTACAAGCATGTCAGCCACGACTGGACCGATCCACTCGAGACCATTCATATGAAGGGCGAAGGGCACTTCGAGTACGAGGCGCTGTTGTTCATCCCGTCCCGCGCGCCGTTTGACCTGTTCATGCGGGAGGGTAAGCAGGGAATTCAGCTGTATGTGAAGCGTGTTTTCATCATGGACGACTGCCAGGCGCTCATGCCGAGCTACCTCCGCTTCATCAAGGGTGTTGTCGATGCACATGATCTGTCGCTCAACATCTCGCGTGAGATCCTCCAGCAGGATCGCCAGATCCAGCTGGTGCGCCGCCGGCTGGTCAAGAAGGTGCTCGCGACGGTCAGGCACATGCAGGCCAACGAGGCCGAGCGCTATCGGGCCTTCTGGAACGAGTTCGGTCGTGCCGTGAAGGAGGGCCTTCTCGACGATGTCGAGAACCGGGAGGCGATACTCGAGATCGTTTCTGTCGTCTCGACACACGACCCGGACCAGCCAACCACCCTGCGGCAGTACGTCGACCGTATGAAGGACGGCCAGAACGACATCTACTACATGACCGGCGATTCTCGGTTGATGATCGAAAGATCGCCGCACATGGAGGCCTTCCGCGCCAGGGGTTACGAGGTTCTGGTCCTGACGGATCCGGTCGATGAGGTATGGGTCGAACGGGTCGCGCAGTTCGACGGCAAACCACTGCAGTCGATCGCCAAGGGCCAGGTCGACCTCGACACCGAAGATGAGAAGAAGAGCGCCGAATCCGACCGGGAACAACAGCAGCAGGCGTTCGCCGCGTTGCTGTCCTGGATGGCGACGAAGCTGCGGGAAGAAGTGAAGGAGGTCCGCCTGTCCGCACGCCTCACGACGTCGCCGGCCTGCATCGTGGGTGACACGCACGACATCACACCGACCCTGGAGAAGATGTACCGCACGATGGGGCAGGAGGTGCCGCATCCAAAGCGTATTCTGGAACTCAATCCCACGCACCCCCTGGTAACGGGGTTGCGAAAGGCGCACGAGCGGGAAGCGGAATCCGACGTTCTCGCGGAGACAGCGGAATTGCTATACGGAATGGCGTTGCTGGCCGAGGGCGGAGAACTCGGCGATCCGTCTCGCTTCACGCGCATCCTCGCCGATCGACTGGTGCGCACGCTGTAGCGAGTGGCAACCACTGCCACCCCACTCGGGAAGAATCCTGATGAAGCACGCCCGCGGGCTTCCGGAACGTTGCTTCCGCTTATGGCCGGAGGTTTTGTGGTTGTTTTGCCCGGGTAGCCGGGAACTCGCCGCGTCAGACAGGGGACAGCGAGGCTTCGTGATCCCGGCCCGAGTCCGGCCGGACCCGGAACAGGCCGGTGGATACCTCGTCCGAGGAGTCACGCATCCGCCATGCCCACCCGGCGTCTGGCCAGCGGGTGTCCCTCGACCACAGCGTCCCGGTGAGGTCAGCCCCGCCCAGCCAGGCGCCTGTGAGGTCAGCCCCGCGCAGATTCGCCTCGCGCAGGTCGGCGTCGGTGAGGTCCGCCCCGACCAGCCCTGCGCGGGTGAGGGTCGCCCAGGACAGCACGGCGCCGGTGAGGTCAGCCCCGTCCAGCCAGGCGTCGGTGAGGTCAGCCCCGTCCAACCGGGCGTGGGTGAGGGTCGCCCAGGACAGCACGACGCCGGTGAGGTCCACCCCGCGCAGGTCGGCGCCGGTGAGGTCCGCCCCATCCAGGCGGGCGCCGGTGAAATCACGGTCAGTTGGGTTCGCTGGCGCCCTCGCCGCGGCGCGAGCGTCCGGCTCGGCGGCGAGTATGTCGGGAGAACGGGCCTGTGCCCAGCGGATGAGGTCGTCATCGAGGGGGGACGCGGCCGGGAGCCGGTCCATGTCGTCGTGATCGGTAGTCATGGCCCGTCCCATCCCTTCAGCGTTGTGCGATGGCGGTACAGGAGGTCTTGCACGGCGCGGGTTGTGAGTCCCTACCGATGATCCCCGCGATGTCATCGGGGGATGGCCTGCCGTGCGCATTCGATGATGGGAAGCGGTGATCCGCCCGCGTTGCCAGCGGCCGGCGACCCGGACGTCACGTAGCCGGGGCTGCTGACCTGGTTGGCGAAGCGATCGTATGAGGTAGGCGGGCAGCCACGCGCGAGAAAAGAAAATCTCCCATCACAGCCGTGGCCGGAAAGGGTGTTCGGGAGCCTTCCGGGTGCCGCTGGTACTGCCCGGCGCGGGCACCGCAGGCTGCCGGCTTAGAGCGCCCGGCAATAAGGGCGCGGCGTCGCGGGGCTGGGGCACACACCTCGCTGTGTTGTCGTCGGTCGCCACCCAACACCAGGGTGACTCCCTCCGCCGCCTCGCGATGCACGCACCCCAGCCCCGCTCCTTGATCCACACCTCTATTGCCGGGCGCTCTTACACGGTCAGCGGCGCCCTGCTTTCCGCAGGTCGAGCGTCCGCGTCACAGCAAGGAGCCTGCGCCAGGACCGACAGCACCGAGTAGCTCCAAACGGAGGTCTCGATAAGGAGATCTCCAGATAGAGACGGTGAAGAAGGCCAGGGCTGGACGCGCGGCTGGCGTCCTGGTCGACATACGTTCCACGAGCGCCCGAGGAAGGCGCCCTGGTGTTGGGCGCCGACTGACGACAACGCGGCCGGGCGGGATGCGGGGAGCCGCGAGCCGGAATGACGATCTCGAACGCGCTCTAACAGGGGACGCGGCATCGCGAGGCGCGTGTCTCGGTCCAACCGCGCCGCGCGATAATGTCAGCTATTGTC
Source organism: Protofrankia sp. CiP3 (assembly GCF_917627345.1). Taxonomy (NCBI): domain Bacteria; kingdom Bacillati; phylum Actinomycetota; class Actinomycetes; order Frankiales; family Frankiaceae; genus Protofrankia; species Protofrankia sp. CiP3. The sequence goes on from NZ_CAKJTM010000047.1 coordinate 30,246, forward strand.
GACGTTCTGAGCGAATTCAGGCTAGATTTTCGTCCTGTGGAGACTTCATGATGTCCGATCACTTCGGGACTTCACCTGATTCGTCCCCGGCCCGGCTGGTTCCCAGGCACGGGACGGAACCGCCGCCACCCGTGGGGCTGTCCGCCGAGGTGCTTGCCGGGCAGGCTGTCTACAGCAGACACACTCCCGCCGTCTATGACATACTCGTGCTCGGCTAGCGTTTCGCGGTCCACCATGTCGACATCGTCGGTTCGATGGCGCTTTTCAGCGGGCAGCGGCTCCTGTCCGCTGGCCAGTGCTGACCTCTCGCACCCCGATTCCCGACCGAAGGCCGGCCGGCGGCAGGCGAAGTCGATATGTGCGGGGAGCAGTCCCCGGTTGTTCCGCGATATTGATGGTTCGCACCGATTTGTCTGTGGTTGTAGCGATTTTTATGGCAAGCTCCTGGCTAAGAGGCTCCGGTAATAGGGTTGTCCGGCTCGCGGTCCATCCACCCGGACGCCGCTGTCTGATCGAAGGCCCTACTGCCGGAGGCCCTCAATGCGAGGGTTTGTAGCGTGGCGCATTCGACACTGCCGGCCGCCGGGAGCTCGGGGCCAGGACGACCCGTTCTTCGTCGTTCTTGTTCTAGCAGGAGGTTGGTGTTGACAAGGGCTGCCTGCAGCGCCTCACGTGCCCGGTGCAGTTGCCCGGGCTGGGCGCTCAGCGTGGTCATGTCGCCTTGGGTGACAGCTGCCTGGCTGGCGGCGATGACATCGAGCAGGATGCGCAGGCTCGTGGACGCGTGCGCGGCAATCTTCTGTTCAATCTCCTCGTTCACCTCCGTGATCAAAGCAAACGTTCGACTGTCGGTGTCATCGTCGGGCATGGTGGAACCTCACAACCACGAAAATAGCGGGCTATGACCGACCCGGTCATGATTTATTCATGTGTCGATGTCATCTACATGGGTAGCTCGAGACTACAGAGCGTGCTTCAGACCAGGATGCCAGTTTACCTGGCTGGAAGGCGTTAGCATAGCGTCGCTGATTTCTTAACGGTGCGTCTCATCGATTGTGTTGTGGAGCGCTGTGTGACGATAGTCACGGGGTGAGATGCCGTAAGCGGCGCGGAAAGCGCGGCTGAAGTCGGCGGGATAGGAGAACCCCCAGCGGGCGGCGATGACATGGATGGGCGTTGCGTGCAGCGCGGGGTCGGTGAGATCGTGGCGACAGCGCTCCAGGCGTTCGCTGCGGATCCAAGCGGAGACGGTGAGGTCCTGTTGCTGGAAAATGCGATGCAACTGGCTGGTAGAGATGTGGTGGGCTGCGGCGATGCTGCTTGGGGTCAGCTGAGCTTCGCCCAGCCGTTGCTGGATGAATGATCGAATACGCAAGGCGAGCGTTCGCTGGCGGGTGTCTGATGGTAAAAAGCGGTCGGCATCGACTTCATGGGCAAGCAGCGCGGTCAGTAGGTCGAGCAGGACGGTTCCCAGTCGGGGTGCGTCGCTGGGCTGGTAAGGGCTCGTATTCGCGATCATGTTGGTGACGAGCCCCACGAGGAGGGCACCGATCCCCGTGCGGCCCGATATCCGCCGGGCGATCAGCTGATCGGTCGCGGCCGAGGGCAGCGGCAGCAGCGCTCGGGGAACGCGGATCGCTACTGTTGTGGCCATGTCGTGGCGGCCGGAATCTATCCAGATATCGAAAGGACGCCAGGTACTATAGAGGACCAGCTCGCGCGTGGCGACCGTGACGTCCCGGCCCATCTGGGAAAGTCTCGCGTTCCCGCGGAGGAGAAAGCCCATCTTGTACTGCTCGGCATCGGACTGTTTGATCAGTTTTGGGGTCCGAAGTATCTGCAACGACGGAAAAGACGCTGTGAACATGTCCACAGCACCGAGTTCCAGCAGGCGCAAGGTCGCTGGGAAGTCTTCCTCGTGGTCGCTGCGAAACTCCAGCGGGGCAGTGGCCCAGTGAGCCATCGCACGCCAAGCATCAAACCGTTCTCCCGCGGGCAGATCCTCACTTCGGAACACCGTCTCGATCATCTTTTCCCCGAGCTTTCTGACCACCTTATAGTCCGTCAGAGCAGCAAACCACAGCATTTCGCGGGCTCCACTGATAGATCAGTGGCGGGGCGTCCGGACCCAGCGGTCATGACATCCTTGATGTCAGCGTCGTTGAGAAGATGCCGTGCTCTTCCTGGCCGCCACGGCGGTGGCCAACTCTGTTGAAACGCGCTGTCATGGTCGCGGGCGAATGTGTCCGCCCGCGCATCCTGCGTGCGGAGGGGATGGCGAACAGATACTGATTCTGACCAGCCACCAGATCGGTAGCGAAGGCCGCCGTGGCAAAGCGCACTGTGGACGATGGCTCCAGTCAGTTCCGGACTTCCGATTCCAGTTTGACGGTACCCGAGGTAAGCGGCGGCGGTGAGCATACCCGGCGATGGTCGTCGCCCGCGGGCTGCCGTCCGATGGCTTCTGATGTCTACGGAACGCGGGCCACCGCACCGTAGGCTGCTGTGTCCGCGGCGGACGGACGGGGCTGTGGTTCGTTCTCGGCTCGCCAGGCGGGCAGGGCCGCAATACCCGGAGATATCAGCTCGAGCCCGCCGAGGAACCGGGCGACCTCCGCTCGGTTCCTCATCTGAAACGTTACCCGGGTTGCGGCGATGACATCGTCGACGCTTGCGGCGGTCCCCGGCGACATGAAATCCCTCGTCACGTGGGAGATAGCCAGATAGCTGCCGGACGGCAGGGCCGCCAGCAGCCGGGACACGGCGCCGTACGGATCATCGGCATCGGGGACGAAGTGCAGGATCGCGATCAGCATCAGCGCTACCGGGCGAGACAGGTCCAGCGTCCGCTGGAGATCCGGATGACTCAGGATCTTCTCGGGGTTCCGGAGGTCCGCGTCCAGATAGGCGGTGGCGCCGCGGTGGTCGGAGGTCAGCAGGGCACGGGCGTGGGCAAGCACGATCGGGTCGTTGTCGACGTACACGACGCGTGACTCGGGGGCGATCGCCTGGGCGACCTCGTGTGTGTTGTTCACGGTCGGGATGCCGGTGCCGATGTCAAGAAACTGTCGGATGCCCGCCTCCTCAGCCAGGAACTGTACGACCCTTCCCAGGAATCGGCGGTTCTCGAGGGCCGCGATCCGGATGGTAGGAAATGCGGCGGCGATGGCATCTCCGGACTCCCGGTCGGGCAGGAAGTTGTCCTTGCCGCCGAGCCAGTAGTCATACCGGCGGGCTGGATGTGCAATTGTGGTGTCGATTTCCGGCGACAACCGGTCCTCTCGCAACACCGACGTGAAGTCCCACACGGTCTCGCTGCTCTGTTCCGCCACGCCCGGCATCGTGCACCAGGCCGACAGCGTCAGGTAGCGCCAAACGGAGGTCTCGGTAAAGAGATCTCCATGTGGAGATGGCGGACAAGGCCGGGCTGGGTGACCATGAAGGCATGAGCGGCAGGGGTACGAGGCGGCCGAAACCGGCTTCGACGTGGGGCTCCGTGAAAGCACCGCGCCGGCCTGGATTTTTCGTCGGGCGATGAGGCTGGTTCCCTTGATTGTCGATCATCGACTTGCTTATGGCCTCCTGTCCGTGAGTGGGCTCGGGGCGCGACTGTCCGCTGCGGGCGTCGGGTTTCACTTTTCCTGGCGGAGTCCTGCCGCGGCCGTCGGATCGACGCGGTGGGTCCTGCCGGCCAGCTGACCAGATGGCCAGCAGGCCAAGATGGGCTCGGCGGAGGCGACCGTCAGCCGTAGACGGGGGTTGGCATCGATACCGAGTTTGTAGCGGTTGCGGTGGGTGTTCTGCGCGTTTGCATGCCGGGAACCGATCCCCGCTGTGCGGTGGAGGCCTTTCGGTCCGGGCTGCGGTGGCAGTCGGGCCTCCAGCCCGCTGCGGTCGGATCCGGTCCGCTTGCCGGCACGCGGAGTGTCGATGGCCAGCTCCTGGTGTTCGCGGGCGAGGAAGCGGAATCCCGTGAACTCGGAGGCTGGAAACGGTGGACGGGCGGGACGCCGGCGCATCTTTTGATCATGTCTGGCCGGCCGCGGAGACAGCGGACTTCGTCAACACAACAGGCCCGGACAACCAGCCGGCGTCGTCGGGCAGCTCGAGCGGGGCTCCGCTGGCGAAGGGGATAACCGACATGGTCGGTAAGGGTGCTGGCGGGCTGGTGGCTCCAGCGTGTGAGCCCGTTGGCGAGGTCGTCGGCGGTGCCTCGCCCGGCCTGTGGTTCGGGGTACTGGGGCCGTTGGAGGTCCGCCGGGACGGTCAGCCGTTGCCGTTGCGAGGCCCGCGGGAGCGGACACTCCTTGGCCTGCTGCTGTCCGAGCGTAACCGGTTTGTCTCGGTGTCGCGCCTGGTGGACGGGGTGTGGGGAGCGGCCCCGCCGCCGACGGCGGAGAAAACGCTGCGAAGCTACATTGCCCGGCTGCGTCGATTGCTGGAGCTGGACCGTCCGCCAGCGGGGTGGCAGGTTCTGGTCACGGTGCCGTCGGGGTACAGCCTGCGTGTCGACACGGCGGCCCTGGACGCGGCACTTTTCAAACAGCTTGTCGGGCAGGCGCGGCCGGCGCTGCTGGCCGGCGCACCCGAGCTCGCGTTTGCCCGATTCCGGCGTGCGCTGGAGCTGTGGCGAGGGGATGCGTACGAGGATCTGGGTGACGCCGAGTTCGCGGTGGCAGAACGCGATCAGCTTGCGGAGCTGAGGCTGGCCGCGGTAGCCGACCGTCTCGACGCCGAGTTCGCCCTCGGCCATGCGGCGGCCTTGGTCGGCGAGCTGCAGTCGCTGGTGGCCGCATATCCGTTGCGGGAGCGGTTCTGGGGCCAGCTGATGGTCGCGCTTTACGAGTCGGGTCGGCAGGCGGAGGCGCTGGAGGCCTACCGTTCAGCCCGGACCCGGCTCGTGGGCGAGATCGGTGTGGAGCCCAGCCAGCAACTGCGCGCGCTGAACGCGGCGATCCTTGCCGAGCAGCCCAGCCTGCTCCCGGACACCGTACGCCCACAGGGCCTGCCGGCGGGGCTGAGCGGAGACCGCAACCCGTTGCTCGGGCGGGATCTGGAACTGCACTGGTTGGAACAGATGTGGGGGCATGCCCTCGACGACGCGGGGGGAGCCGTCATCGTCGAGGGCGAACCGGGGATGGGGGCCAGCCGGCTCGTCGCGGAGTTCGCTCGCCGGGTGGGTGGCTGCGGCGCCGTGCTCGTCATCGGATCGGTGGAGACCGAGACGCTCGCGGGCTCCGCGGCGGAGCGCCCGGTACTGGTCGTCATCGACGACCCGGCGGGGACGGACCCGCGGGAGGTGGAGCGATTGGCGGTCGCGGCCGTGCGGTTGCCGGTGCTCATCGTCGTTATAGCCAGACCACGCGACGAGCGGGCGGAAGGCTGGTCCGGTGCGTCCGGTGCG